>JAJZIE010000003.1 GCA_021810725.1 Bacillota bacterium
CGGTATGGAATAAGAGTGATGCCGGCACCACTTGGCGAAGCTGGCTGTGATATTAACCACAACATATGGGTGATACATATCACAATAGAGGACTCCCTACTCCCGTGGTGAACGCTCCCATGGGGGTGTGTGGATGTCCGTTGACGCAACACGGCGGGATTTTATCACGACACGCCTCGATGCGCTGGCGCGCTGGGCGGAAAGCGGATCCATGTGGCCGCTGCCCTTCGGTACCGCGTGCTGCGCCATCGAGTTCATGGCGGTCGGCTCCTCCCGGTACGACATCGCGCGCTTCGGTTCCGAAGTGCTGCGTTTCAGCCCCAGGCAGTCCGACCTGCTCCTGGTGATGGGCACGATCACCGACAAGATGGTGCCGATCCTGAAGAACGTGTACGAACAGATCGCGGACCCCAAGTGGGTCATCGCGATGGGCGCTTGCACGGTCTCGGGCGGCTTTTACCGTTCCTACCACGTGGTCCAGGGCATCGACGAGTTCCTGCCGGTGGACCTCTACATTCCGGGGTGCCCACCGACGCCGGAAGCCGTGCTGCACGCCATCATGCGGCTGCAGCAGGGGATCAAGGACGGGACCTTCCGCCGCGGCGCGAACCAGCGACCACTGCACGTCCGCACGGACGACGCGTCGGTCACGGAGCTCTCGCCGCCCGCCGCCGCGCTCGTGGCCTACTCGACCTCCTCGTCCGACGTGGACGAGGCCTTGGCCGATCGGCTGCGCGCGGCGTTCGGTCCCGGCGTGCTCGGCACGCGCGCCTTCCGCGGCGACCTCACGGTGCGCCTCGAGCGCACCACCCTGCTAGGCGTCGCGCGGCTCCTGCGCGACGACCCGGAGATGCGCTTCGATATGCTGCTCGACGTCTGCGGTGTCGACTACCTCACCCGCACGCCGCGCTTCGACGCCGTCTACCACCTCTGCTCCACCACCACCGGCCATCGGATCCGCCTTGAGGTGGGGGTGCCCGAGGACGACCCGACGGTCGCCAGCGTGACGCCGATCTGGGCGGGGGCGGGCTGGTTCGAGCGCGAGGCCTACGACCTCTACGGCATCCGCTTCCTTGGCCATCCGGACCTGCGGCGCATCCTGACGCACGACGGCTTCGGCAACATCCACCCGATGCGCCGGGACTACCCGCCCGGCCTCCGCCAGCCCTTCTTCCAGGCGGCGACGTTGCCCCTAGCCGAGCGCTCGCCCATCGGCGAGGACGGCCAGGAGATCGTGCAGCACCCGACGATTCTCAATATCGGTCCCTCGCATCCCGCGACGCACGGCACCTTCCGCATCGTCGCGAGGGTCGACGGCGAGAAGGTGCGCGAGGCGGACGTCGAGCTTGGCTACCTGCACCGCAACTTCGAGAAGATGGCCGAGACCCACACCTACCACAACATGATCCCGTACTGCGATCGTCTCAACTACTGCTCGAGCTTCATGAACAGCTCCGGCTTCGCCATGGCCGTCGAAAAGCTGATGGGCGTCACCATCCCCGAGCGCGCGCAGTCCCTGCGCGTCATCCTGAGCGAGTTCAGCCGCATCATGGACCACGCGGTCTGCATCGGCACGAACCTCATGGACATGGGGCTGATCAGCAGCTTCTTCTACCTCTGGAACCTGCGCGAGGAGATCTACGACCTCCTCGAGGAGTGCTCGGGCGCCCGCATGATGGTGAGCTTCGTGCGCATCGGCGGGTTCGCGGAAGACGTGCCACAGGACTTCAGAGAGCGCGTCGAGGCGATCCTCGAGCACGTGCCACCGGTCCTGCGCGACACCGACCGCATGATCACCCGCAACGCCCTCGCCCGTGACCGCATGCGCGGCGTCGGGGCCATCTCGAAGGAGGACGCCATCGCCTACGGCTTCACGGGGCCGTGCCTGCGGGCCGCCGGCGAGCCCTACGACGTTCGCCGGGCCTATCCCTACTACCACTACGACGAGTTCGAGTTCGACATCCCGGTGGGCGCCCAGGGCGACGTCTACGACCGCTACCTCGTGCGGCTCGAGGAGATGCGCCAGAGCCTGCGCATCGTGCGCCAGGCGCTCGACAACCTCCCGGATGGCCCCGTGGTCGTCGATGACGGACGCGTCGCCCTGCCGCCGAAGCACGGCGTCTACACCAACATCGAGGACATGATGGACCACTTCAAGCTGATCATGGACGGGCATGGCATCCGCCCGCCGGTCGGGGAAGTGTACGGCTACAGCGAAGCGGCGAACGGCGAGCTCGGCTTCTACATCGTGAGCGACGGCGGCCAGCGACCCTATCGGGTCAAGGTGCGCCCGCCCTCCTTTGCCATCTACCAGGCCTTCCCCCAGATGATCCGCGGCATGAACCCCGCGGACGTCGTGGCCACCCTCGGCAGCCTCAACATCATCGCAGGAGAAAGCGAGCGATAGCCATGCTGTCCAAGGATGCGCTCCGGGAGATCGAAGCCGCCAGGGCGGAGGAGGATTCCCCCCGCCATGCGCTCCTCACGGCCCTGCGGGTCACGCAGGGCGAGCGCCGCCAGGTGGGACCCGAGGAGATCACCTACATCGCGGACCTCCTGGGACTGAGCCCGGCGTTGGTGCAGGGCGTGGCGCGCTTCTACGACCAGATCTCCGCTACCCCCACAGGCCAGCACGTCCTGAGCCTCTGCCGCGGCATCTCCTGCTACCTCTGTGGCGCGGACGAGGTGGCGGCGGCGGTGGGGGAGCTCCTGGGGATTCGGCCGGGCGAGACCACGGCGGACGGTCGCTTCACCCTGCGCCTCGTCGAATGCGTCGGCGACTGCGATCGCGCTCCCGCGGCCATGGTCGACGACCGCTTCGTCGGGCCCGTGGCGGCCGTCGCCATCGACAACCTGACCAAGATGTAAGGAGGTACGGCATGGCGCAGTACCTGACCCGCAACGCCCTGGACCCCGCCCAGCGGGAGCTCCAGACGGCCCTGCGCGCGGGCGCCTACCTCGGCTTCAAGCAGGCGCTCAGCCTGCCGCCGCAGGAAGTGGTGGCGGAGATCGACGCCTCCGGCCTCAGGGGTCGCGGCGGCGCCGGCTTCCCGACCGGGCGCAAGTGGTCCTTCATCCACGCCAAGGAGGGGCAGACTGTCTACCTCCTCTGCAACGCCGACGAGAGCGAGCCTGGCACCTTCAAGGACCACTACCTGATCGAGCGGGACCCACACCTGGTGCTTGAGGGCGTGGCGATCGGCGCCTACGCGATCGGCGCCCATCGCGCCTACATCTACATGCGCGGCGAGTACGCATCGCTGGCCGAGACGCTCGCCGCGGCGCTCAGGGAGGCCATGGCGGCCGACATCATCGGGCCGAACTGCATGAACTCCGGCTACGACCTGCGCATTACCATCCAGCTCGGCGCCGGCGCCTACATCTGCGGCGAGGAGACGGGCCTCATCCAGTCGCTCGAGGGGCGGCGCGCCTACCCGCGCGTACGGCCGCCGTTCCCGGCGGTGCACGGCTTCCTGCAGGAGCCGACGGTAGTCAACAACGTCGAGACCCTGGCCTGCGCGGCGCGCATCATGGCCGAAGGCGCCGAGGCCTTCAAGGACCACGGCACGGGGCGCAGCGCGGGCACGAAGCTGATCAGCGTCAGCGGCGCCGTCGAGCGGCCAGGCGTCTATGAGGTGGAACTCGGCTATCCGCTGATGGAGTTCCTCCAGGGCGAGGCGGGCGGCATCCGAGGGGGCAGGGGCCTCAAGGCGATCATCCCCGGCGGCACGTCGGTGCCCGTCCTCACCGCCGAGGAGGCCGCCCCGCTCACCATCGACTACGAGTCGATGCAATCCGCCGGCACGATGCTCGGCAGCGGCGGCATGATCGTGTTCGGCGACGATACGTCGATGCCGCAGGCGCTTCTGCGCATCGCGGAGTTCTACGCACACGAATCCTGCGGCGAGTGCACGCCGTGCCGCGAGGGCACCGGCTGGATGGCCTGGGTCTTGCGCCGCTTGCTCGCGGGCGAGGGCAGGCCGGGCGACCTCGGGCTGCTGCTGCGGGTTGGCGACAACATCGAAGGGCGGACGATCTGCGGGCTCGGCGACGCTTCGGTGCAGCCGGTGCGCAGCTTCATCCGCAAGTTCCGCCCCGAGTTCGAGGCCCTGCTCCCGGAGCCAGTGCAGGCGGTGGCGTGGCAGAGCCACGGCCATGGTCCCAGGACCGGGCGCTTCGGCCCGCCGGCGGAGGAAGCGACGCGTTCCGAAGCGGTGGACGGGCCTCCCACCGCCGCGCTGTGAAAGGGGGCGATGAGCGGTGCCGATCTGACGATCGATGGACGGCAGATCGAGGTGGAGCAGGGCGTAAGCGTGATCCAGGCCGCCGATCGCCTCGGCGTCGAGATCCCGCGCTTCTGCTACCATCCCGATCTCAGGCCCGAGGGCAACTGCCGCATGTGTCTCGTCGAGGTCGACGGCTTTCCGAAGCCCGTCGTGGCCTGCGCGACGCCGGTCGTCGACGGCATGGTGGTGAAGACGCCGCACACGAGCCCTGTGGCGTCGCGAGCCGCGCGTGGCGTGCTCGAGTTCCTGCTGGTGAACCACCCGCTCGACTGCCCGATCTGCGACCAGGCGGGCGAGTGCTCGCTGCAGGACTTCTACATGCACCCGGACTACGGCCAGCACAGGAGCCACGTCGACCCCGAGGAGAAGATCCACAAGCGCAAGCGGGTCAACCTCGGCCCGCGCATCGTGCTCGACGCCGAGCGCTGCGTGATGTGCTCGCGCTGCGTCCGCTTCTCGGAGGAGGTCTCGGGCTACGCGGAACTGCAGTTCGTCCGCCGCGGCAACCACGTCGAGCTGACGGCGTTCGAGGACCGGGTCCTGGAGGACCCCTACGCCGGCAACCTGGCCGACGTCTGCCCGGTCGGCGCACTGACGTCGCGGGACTTCCGCTTCAAGCGACGCGTCTGGCATCTGAGTCACACGGACTCCGTCTGCGCCGGCTGCAGCACCGGCTGCAACGTGCGCATCGACCATTTCGACGGCCACATCGAGCGCGTCGTGCCGCGGCGCAATCCCGAAGTGAACCGGAGCTGGATCTGCGACGAGGGTCGTCTCAGCTATCAGAGCCTCACGTCGATTCCTCGCCTCACGCATCCGCGCGAGGGCGACCGGCGACTCCTCTGGGCCGAGGCCATCGCCCTCGCGCACGAGACCCTGCACAGCGCGGGCGCCGTCACGGGGCTGCCGCTCGCGGCGCTCGCCTCGGCCTCCGCCACCAACGAGAGTCTCTGGCTCTTCCGGCAGTACGTCGAGGTGGCATTCCCCCAGCACCTTCTCGAGTTCCGTCTGGGCCGCGAGATGGAGACGGTCGCCGAGCGCGAGGACAAGCTCCTGCGCCGTGCCGACAAGCACCCGAACACGATGGGCGCCCTCCATCTCGGCTACGGCCGCGGTCTCGGGCTTAAGGGCCTCCTGGACTTGGCCGAAAAGGGCGAGCTGTCTCGGCTCCTCATGCTCTACTATCCGCCGCTCGTCGGACAGGAGGCCGAGGAGACGAAGGAGCGGATCGCGGGCCTGCTCGCACGGGTTCCGGAGAGCGTCGTGCTGACGACGCACGAGCTGCCCTACTTGACTGGGGCGAAGCTTCTCCTGCCGGTGGCGGCGTGGTCCGAGGAGGAGGGCACCTACACGAACCACCAAGGGGTGACGCAGCACGTCGGCAAGGCGATTTCCTTGCGCGAGGCGGTGCGCCCCGCGACCGACATCCTGGGCGATCTCTGGCAGGTGGCCACCGCCGCCCGCCGCGAGACAGCCCCGGAGCGCCTCTTCCGCGAGATCGCGATGAGCGTGCCCGCGTTCCGCGGCCTTAGCTACGCCGGGCTCGAGAGCCGGGCGGCGACGGTCTACCCACCGGAAGGGAGGATGCACTATGGCCAGGAAGGCTTCGCGGGTCGTTGACGTGCGGAGGGCCGCCGAGGCCAGGACGGACGTCCTGAGCACGGCGGCCGGAACGCTCGCCGGCATGGAAGTGACCCTGCGCAACATGGTGCGCGCGACCGTAGGGCGCGAGCACGTCACGATCCAGTACCCCGAGCAGCGCAAGCCGTACTCCAGGCGCTTCCGGGGCGTGCATGTCCTGACGCATCGCGCCGACGGCAGCCTCAAGTGCACGGCCTGCTACCTCTGCGAGACGGTCTGCCCCGCCCAGTGCATCACGATCGAGGCCAAGGACGTGGACGACCCGAGGGTGGAGAAGGCGCCGTCCCGCTACGAGATCGACCTGGCACGCTGCATCTTCTGCGGCTTCTGCGTCGAGGCGTGCCCGGAGGAGGCCCTGATCATGAGCCGCGAGTATGACCTCACGGCCATCACGCGCGGCCCAGAAACCCTGACCTACGGCATCGACCGGCTGACCGAGCGCCCGGAGATCGCGGCCTATGGCGCGGGCTTTCGGCCTCACATGCAGTATCCGCTGGTGGAGAGCTACCTGCCCGGCGAAGGACCGGAGAAGGCAGCCGCCGAGGAATAGGATCGGGCTCGACAAAGACCGTCGCGCCCACGCCGCTCCGTGCGTGGGCGCTTTCGTTAGCAGACGGGCCACGGATCCGCCGAGCCAGCGTGTGCATGCATAACAAGGGCCAATCGGTCCATAGAACGCGGACCCTTTGCCCCGGTACCAAAGTGACCTGGAACACCTCCCGCCCATCCGCGAGCGACAACGCTTTAAGGAGCAGTGGGAGGTGCCTTTGTGCCTATGGGACCTTCTTTGGTGGACCCGCACGCGCATCAGGACATCCATGACGCCGCGCGGGCCGAGATGGAATTCGGCACGGAGATCCTGCTGATGTCCTTGCGCGGCCAGGACGCCGCCACGTCCGTGCGCCTCGCCTCGGAGCTCCTCTGCGCGTGGCGGGAGCGTGTGCTGACGCACGCGGACGCCGAGGAGAAGGACGTCTTCCCGCAGGTGCTCGCGGCGTCACCCGAGCTGGCGTCCGAGGTGGCCGCGCTCGTGCGGGACCACGATCTCATGCGGCTCCTCGTCGACGAGACCGAGCAGGGACTCGCCCGCGAGGGTTCGGTGACGGGGGCCGCGCTTGGGCGCCTGCAGGCACTCCTGCACATCCAGCGTCTGCACGCCCTCTACGAGGAGCAGACCTTCCTGCCTCAGGTTTCCGACGTGCTGGCTCAGGCGAAGACACCTTCCGAGGGGGCGGCTGAACATTGGCCAAACGCGTGAACGCACTAGGTAACGCACTCACCTACCTGCGCCGCGGTCCAGGCCTGAACGGGGGCTGGAGCGAGGAGAGCCCGCGCGGGCGACAGTGGGAGCGGCTCTACCGGGACCGCTGGCAGCACGACAAGGTGGTGCGCTCGACGCACGGCGTCAACTGCACCGGCTCCTGCAGCTGGAAGATCCACGTCAAGGATGGCGTGATCACCTGGGAGACGCAGCAGACCGACTACCCGTCGCTCGGTCCCGACACCCCGGAGTACGAACCGCGCGGCTGCCCGCGCGGGGCAAGCTTCTCCTGGTACGAGTACAGCCCCTTGCGCATCCGCTACCCCTACGTGCGCGGCAGCCTCATCACCGCCTGGCGGGAGGCGATCGCCGAGACCAAGGATCCTGTCGCTGCCTGGCGTCTCCTCACAGCGAGCCCCGAGCGCCGGGCGGCGTATCGGTCCCAGCGTGGCAAGGGCGGCTTCGTGCGGGCCAGCTGGGAGGAGATCTCCGAGCTGATCGCGGCCGCCACCCTCGAGACGGTGCGCCACTACGGACCGGACCGCGTCATCGGCTTCACGCCGATCCCGGCGATGTCGATGGTCAGCTACGCCGCCGGCACGCGTTTTCTCTCGCTGATCGGCGGCACGATCCTCAGCTTCTACGACTGGTACGCGGACCTGCCGATCGCGTCGCCCCAGATCTGGGGCGAGCAGACCGACGTGCCCGAGAGCGCGGACTGGTTCAACGCGGAGTACATGATCGTCTGGGGCACGAACCTGCCGATGACGCGCACCCCGGATGCCCACTTCATGGTGGAGGCGCGCTACAAGGGCACGCGCGTCGCCGCCGTCAGCCCGGACTACGCCGAGTACGTCAAGTTCTCGGATCTCTGGCTGCCGGCCAAGGCCGGCACGGACGCGGCCCTCGCCATGGCGATGATGCACGTCATCCTGAAGGAGTTCTACGTCGACCGCCAAGTGCCGTACTTCCAGGACTACGCCCGCCGCTTCACAGACCTTCCCTTCCTGGTGCGGCTCGTCGAGCGGGACGGCAGGCACTACGCGGACCGCTTCCTGCGCCTGTCGGACCTCGGCGAGGGCGGTGACGCGGACGCCTGGAAGACCGTCGTCTGGGACGAGGCGGAGAACGCGCCCGCCTGCCCGAACGGGAGCCTCGGCTACCGCTGGGACGGGTCGGGGCGCTGGAACCTGAAGCTCGAAGGGGACGGCGGCGCGCCGATCTCCCCCGCCCTCACGTTCCTCGGCGGCGAGGACCGCACAGTCGAGCTCGACTTCCCCTACTTCGGCGGCGGCAAGGGCGAGACTCTTCGCCGCCACGTCCCGGTGCGGCGGATCGAGGGCAGCGCGGGACCGCAGATCGTCACGACCGTCTTCGACCTGCTCCTCGCGAGCGCCGGGGTGGGCAGAGGCCTACCCGGAGACTATCCCCAGGACTACGACGACCCGCGCCCCTACACGCCGGCCTGGCAGGAGGCGATCACGGGCGTTGACCGCAAACTCGCGATCCAGGTGGCGCGCGAGTTCGCCGAAGTGGCCGAGAAGACCCGCGGCCGCGCCATGATCGCGATGGGCGCCGGCATCAACCACTGGTACCACAGCGACGTGATCTACCGCGCCATTGTCGGCCTTGTCCTCTTGACGGGCTGCGAAGGGGTCAACGGCGGCGGCTGGGCGCATTACGTCGGCCAGGAGAAGGTGCGGCCGCTCGAGGGCTGGGCCACGCTCGCCTTCGCAGGCGACTGGGTGCCCGCCGCGCGGCAGCAGAACGGCACCTCCTTCTTCTACTTCGCCACCGACCAGTTCCGCTACGAGGACATGGGCACGGACGAGCTCACCTGGCCCGGTGGCGGCACGTTCTCCTCGATGCACCCGGCGGACGTCAACGCGCTCGCGGCTCGGCTCGGTTGGCTGCCGTCCTATCCGCAGTTCCGCGAGAACTCGCTCGAGACGGCGAGGAAGGCGAGGGCGGATAGCCAGGACGACCTCGGGGCGGTGCGCTCCGTCGCGCGGCGGCTCCAGGATCGGGACCTCGAGCTGTCGGTCGACGCGCCGGATCTCGAGGAGAACTTCCCGCGCGTCTTCTTCCTCTGGCGGGCGAACCTCCTCACCTCAAGCGGCAAGGGGCACGAGTACTTCCTCAGGCACCTCCTCGGCGCCGACGGCCACGTGCTCTCCGGCGAGGAGGGCAAGCGCCGTCCGCAGACGGTGGCCTGCGAGGGCGAGGCACCGCGCGGCAAGCTGGACCTCCTTGTCGACATCGACTTCCGCATGACGGGCAGCGGCCTCTACGCCGATATCGTGCTGCCCGCCGCCACCTGGTACGAGAAGCACGACATCTCGAGCACCGACATGCATCCCTTCGTCCATCCCTTCAATCCGGCGATCTCGCCTCCCTGGGAGACGAGGAGCGACTGGGACACCTTCCGCACGATCGCGCGCAGGTTCTCGGAACTCGCCAGGGACCACCTGCCCGCGCAGGAGGACCTTGTGATGGCGCCTCTCCTGCACGACACGCCGCAGGAGACCGCCCAGCCTTTCGGCGAGGTGCGGGACTGGCGCAAGGGCGAGGCGGAGGCGGTGCCGGGGAGGACGATGCCGCGCTTCCTCTTCGTCCAGCGCGACTACCCGCACGTCTACGAGCAGATGACGACGCTCGGCCCGCGCGCGGAAGGCCAGATCGTGCAGAAGGGCATCACCATCCCGACGCAGCACGCCTACGCTGCGCTCCGCCAGGAGCTCGGAGCGAGCCGACGCGAAGGGCCCGGCAAGGGCCGGCCGCGGCTCGAGACGGCCGAGCAGGCCGCGAACGCGATCCTCAGGCTCTCCGGCGCGACGAACGGTCACCAGGCGGTGGCGGCCTGGAAGGCGCTCGAGCCGGCGACGGGCCTGCGGCTCGAGGACGTCGCGAAGGGCCGTGAGGAGGACGTCTACACCGTCAAGGACCTGACCGTCCAGCCGCGGCTCGCGATCGCCGCACCGGTCTGGAGCGGGCTCGAGGCCCACGGCCGGCGCTACGCGCCCTTCACGGCCAACGTCGAGCTCGAGATCCCGTGGCGCACGCTCACTGGGCGCCAGCACTTCTATGTCGACCACGCGATGATGCTCGACTTCGGCGAGGGGCTGCCCCTTTATAGGCCGCCGCTCACCGCGCACCCGTTCCCGGCTGGCCAGGCGCCCCCCGGGGAGGGCAGGCAGCTCACGCTGCGCTACCTGACGCCGCACGGCAAGTGGGGCATCCACTCCACCTACACCGACACCCTGACGATGCTCACCCTGTTCCGCGGCGGCCCGACGATCTGGCTGAGCCCGCAGGACGCCGAGGCGCTCGCGGTCAAGGACAACGACTGGCTCGAGGCCCTGAACCGCAACGGCGCCGTCGCGGCCCGGGCGGTGGTGAGCCACCGCATCCCCGAGGGCGTCGCCATCATGTACCACGCCCAGGACCGCACGATCGCCGTGCCCGGCACGAAGGCGACCCAGGACCGCGGCGGCGCGCACAACAGCCTGACGCGCGTTCTCCCGAAGCCGACCCACATGATCGGCGGCTACGCGCAACTCAGCTACGGCTTCAACTACTACGGCCCGACAGGACACCAGCGGGACGAGATGACCGTGGTGCGACGCCTTGGGGAGGTGGACTGGCTTGCGGATTAAGGCGCAGGTGGCCATGGTGATGAACCTCGACAAGTGCATCGGCTGCCACACCTGCAGCGTGACCTGCAAGAACACGTGGACGAACCGGTCCGGGGCCGAGTACATGTGGTTCAACAACGTCGAGACGAAGCCCGGCGTCGGCTATCCGAAGCAGTGGGAGAACCAGGAGCGCTACCGCGGCGGCTGGCAGCTTCGAGACGGCAAGCTCAGCTTGCGCGCCGGCGGGCCGATCGAGAAGCTCGTCCACATCTTCCACAACCCCGACCTGCCCGAGATCGACGACTACTACGAGCCCTGGACCTACGACTACGAGAACCTGATCGACAGCCCTGAGCGCCGCTACCAGCCGGTGGCGAGGCCGCGCTCGCAGCTGACCGGCGAGCCGATGGATCAGCCTTCCTGGGGCCCGAACTGGGAGGACGACCTCGCCGGAGCGCCGGAGCACGCCCTCTCCGACCCGAACCTGAGGGGACTCGAGGAGCACATCGCCTTCGAGTATGAGCAGGCCTTCATGTTCTACCTGCCGCGCATCTGCGAGCACTGCCTGAACCCCGCCTGCGTCGCCGCCTGTCCCTCCGGGGCGATGTACAAGCGCGAGGAGGACGGCATCGTTCTCGTGGACCAGGACGCCTGCCGCGGCTGGCGCTTCTGCGTCAGCGCCTGTCCATACAAGAAGGTCTACTTCAACTGGCAGACCCACAAGGCGGAGAAGTGCACCTTCTGCTACCCGCGCATCGAGGCCGGCCTGCCGACGGTGTGCTCCGAGACCTGCGTCGGCCGCATCCGTTACCTCGGCGTCGTCTTCTACGACGCGGACCGCGTCAAGGCGGCGGCGTCGGTGGCGGACGAGAAGGAGCTCCTCGCGGCGCAACTCTCCGTCTTCCTCGATCCGAGCGACCCGGAAGTCATCCGGGCGGCGCATGAGGCGGGCATCACCGACGCCTGGATCGAGGCGGCGCAGCGCTCGCCGGTCTACAAGATGGCGGTGGAGTGGGGCATCGCGCTGCCGCTGCACCCGGAGTACCGCACGTTGCCGATGGTCTGGTACGTGCCGCCGCTGAGCCCGATCATGAGCCACGTCGAGGAGACGCGTCCCGCCACCACGGCGGACGAGATCCTTCCCGCGATCGAGGCGATGCGCATTCCGATGGAGTACCTCGCGAACCTGCTCTCGGCCGGTGACGTGGACGTCATCCGCACGGTGCTGAGGCGCCTCGCGACGATGCGCGCCTTCCTGCGCGGCCGGGCGCTCGGCCTGCCTGAGGACGGCCGGATGCTTGAGGCCGCGGGGCTCACCGCGCAGCAGGTGGAGGACATGATGCGGCTTCTCGGCATCGCGAAGTACGACGAGCGCTTCGTCATCCCGACGGCCCGCAGGGAGGGCGAGCGGGACCTTCAGGCCCTGCAGGGCGGCTGCAGCCTCGACGACGTGCTGCCGCCCGAGGGCGCCTTCGCGAAGGGACGCCAGCCGATCGAACTGCGCGCCTGGACGGGGGAGCCGCGATGAGCGGGCGGACGCTGCGCAAGGTCGGCGCTCTGCTCCTCGGCTACCCGGACCGGAACCGGTTCGGACTCGTGCTCTCCGCGCTCGACGACGTGGAGGATCCCGGCGCGCGGGACCTCCTGCGCCGCTTCCTCGAGGAGTCCCTCGCCTTGCCGGACGCGGAGCGCGAAGGGCGCTATGTCGCCACCTTCGACTTCCGCGAGGATCTCTCGCTCTATCTCACGTTTCAGGAGCTCGGAGACGCCCGGGACCGCGCGCCGCAGCTGCTGGCCCTGAAGCGGGAGATGCGCCATTGCGGCTTCCTCTGCCCGAAGGACGAGCTGCCGGACTACATCCCGCTGCTGCTCGAGTTCCTGGCGGAATGCCCGGACGGCTACGACGATCGGCCGCTTTCCTATCGCCTCGCGCGAGCCCTCGCGGGCATCGCGGAGCGCCTTGGGGAGGATCACCCGTACCTGCCGCTGCTGCGGGCGATCCTCACGGCCCTGCCGTCCGACGCCGCGGCTCAGGAGAAGCCCATGGGCGAAGCGGAAGACCTCGAACTGCCGTATCCCTTGCGCTACCTCTAGCCTTAGGGAGGTGATCCGTTGAGCGAATTCCTCTGGGTCGTCTACCCGTATCTCTGCCTGATGGTGCTGGTGGTGGGCATGCTCACCCGCTACAACTACGACCAGATCGGCTGGACGTCGAAGTCCAGCGAGATCCTGGAGAAGAGACTGCTCGGGCTGGGCAGCCCGCTCTTCCACTGGGGGATCATCTTCGTCTTCCTCGGCCACGTCGCGGGTCTTCTCGTGCCGATCGAGGTCTACCAGGCCCTCGGCGTCTCGGAGCACCTCTACCACATGGGCGCGATGGCCATGGGCGGCATCACCGGTCTCATGACCCTCGTCGGGCTCCTGCTGCTGCTTTGGCGCCGCCTCAGCGTCCGCCGCGTCAAAAGCCACACATCCACGGGAGACTGGGTTGCGCTCGGCTTCCTCATCGCCACGGTGGCGCTCGGACTGTCGATGACGCTCGTCTACAACGTCAGCCACGTCGCCTACGAATACCGCACGACGGTCGGGCCGTGGATCCGTGGCGTCATCCTGCTGCATCCGCAGGCGGCCCTGATGGCCCACGTGCCGCTCGTGCTGCAGCTGCACATCCTGACGGCGCTCGCGCTCTTCGCGGTTTCGCCGTTCACGCGGCTCGTCCACATCTTCAGCCTGCCGCTCGCGTACCTGAGGCGCAGGCCGATCCAGTACCGACGGCGCACGCCCGCCGTGCCCTGTGAACCGGCTCCGCGAGATTGAGCTTGCGCGCCAAGTGAGGGAGGTGGCCGGATGGCGGCCGATCGGCAGGAGACGACGGAGGAGCGCAGGCGGCAGATCCTCCGGGAGGATCTCGAGGACCTGAGGGCCGTGCTGACGCTGCGCTTCGGCGCGATTCCGGACGACATCGAGCAAAAGCTCGCGCGGCTTCAGGACATCGAGCAGACCAACCGGCTCGTGCTCGTCGCCGCGAACGCCCCGGACATGGATACCTTGCGCCGTGAATTCGCGTCGGAGATACCGGCGTTTCGCATCCTCTCGGGTTCCTTCGAGCAGCGCCCGCAGTAACCCGGACCGGAAGGAGGATGCCGTCTGGCAGAAGCCCGGAAGGCCCCGCGTAGAGCTCTTGACGGCCTCTATCCGGGCTACTTCGCGTATGTGATGGCGACCGGCATCGTCTCGACCGCGGCCGGTCTCTTCCGGCTGCGGGACTTCTCCCTCGTCCTGCTGGCGGCGGCGACCGTGGGCTACCTCGTGCTCATAGGGCTCTACGCCCTGCGCTTCGTCACGGCGGCCGCCGCGGTGCGCGAGGATGCCCGCTCGCCCGGCAGGGCGTTCGGCTTCTTCACCTTCGTCGCCGCGTCGAACGTGCTCTCGGCGCGCTACGCGGCGGCGGGCGACCTTCGCATCGCCGCGGGCCTCGCTCTCGTCGGCGCGGTCTCCTGGGTCGTGCTCACCTACACCATCCCGGTCGGGCTGATGCTGGGGAGCTCCGATCGCCCCCTTGGAACGAGCGTCAACGCTTCCTGGCTGATCTGGGTGGTGGCGACGCAGTCGGTCTCGACGGCGGCGTCCGTGCTGTCGTCCGCGGGCCTGGACCGTGCCCTGCTCGGCTTCCTGGCGGCGGTCTTTTGGGGCATCGGCTCGCTGCTCTACCTCATCCTGATCACGATCGTCACCGCGCGCATGCTGCTCGCCGCGATGCCCGCGACCGAGATGACCCCGCCCTACTGGATCAACATGGGCGCCACGGCGATCACCGTCCTCGCGGGGGTGCGCCTCCTTGCGACCCACCTGCCCGGGCGCCTGCACGAACTCGCGCCGGTCGTGACGGGCATCTCGTTCATGTTCTGGGCCTTCGGCAGCTTCTGGATCCCGGCGGTGGTGCTGTTCGGCGTCTGGCGCTATGGCCGCGGCGGGCATCCCGTCGTCTACGAGCCGGCGCTCTGGAGCATCGTCTTCCCGATGGGCATGTACGTCACCGCGACCGACCTCCTCGGACATGTGGCGAGACTCCCATGGCTGCCTCCGCTCGCGGGCGGAGCGAGCTGGGGCGCGTATGCGGCATGGGTGGCGGTCTTTCTTTTCATGCTCTACGACCTGCTCGACCGGCGTGGCCCGACCGCCGCGCCGGCGGCATCCCCGGGCCAAGACCTTTAAGGACACGCGGGAGCAGGGAACCGTCCTCGTCCGGGTTTTCGCGTCACAGATCGCCTGCATCATCGGTCACAGTCGGGACAGGCTTTCGGTGGCATCCTGCCAAGGGGGGGCGAGGACAGATGGCCATCGATGTCGCGGGCGACGCCGAGGTGCAGATGCTCAGGGAGGTCGCGCACGAGTTCGCCTTGCGCACCCTGCGTCCGGCGGGGCAGGAGGCGGACGAGACCGGCGAAACGCCCTGGCAGGCCGTGCGGGCGGCAGGCGAGCTCGGACTCATGGGCGCGAACGTGCCACAGGCCTACGGCGGTCCGGGGCTCAAAGCCACGACGCTGGCGGCCGTGATGGAGGAGCTCGGCTGGGGCAACTTCGGCATCACCGCGACGATCGGCGCCGCGTCGCTCGTCGCGGCGGCTCTGCTCATCGCCGGCAGCGAGGAGCAGAAGGGACGGTACCTGCCACGGCTTTGCAGCTCCGAGAGCCCGCTCGTCGGGGCACTGGCGCTAACGGAGCCGGAATCGGGGTCGGAGGCGGAGATTGAGCTCGAGGGTCAGGCGCAGACCCTGCGCACGCGCGCCGAGCGCACGACCGGCGGCTACCGGCTGCATGGCGCCAAGCGCTTCATCACGAACGGCGGCCCCGCCGACCTGACGCTGCTGCTCGCCGACATCGACGCCGATTCCGACGGCGGCTGGAGCCTCTTCCTGATCGAGCGGGGTCAGGAGGGTTTCCGGCCCGGCCGCCAGATCCCCACCATGGGCCTGCGCGGCTCCTACACCGGCGAGCTCTTCCTCGAGAATTGCGAGCTGCCTGAGCGGGCCGTTCTCGGCAAGCCCGGCGAGGGAATGGGGATCGTGCTCAAGGTGCTCGCGGTGGCGCGCACCATGATCGCCTCCGCGGCGGTCGGGCTGGCGAGAGCCGCCTACGAGACGGCCCTCGCCTACAGCGGCGAGCGGCGCCAGTTCGGCAGGCCGATCCGGGACCACCAACTCGTCGCGGGCCGACTGGCCACGATGCGGCTCGAGATCGACGCCGCCCGCCTTCTCGTGGCGAAGGCCGCCGAGGAGCTCGACGCCGGCCGGGACGCGGCGCTTGCCGCCGCGGAGGCGAAGCTCTTCGCGAGCGAGATGGCCGTCCGGGTGACGCAGGCCGCCCTGCAGATCCACGGCGGGTACGGCTTCACGCGCGAATTGCCGCTCGAGATGTGGGTGCGCGACGCGATCATCAGCCGCATCTTCTTCGGCACGAGCGAGATGCAGCTCCTGGAGATCGCGCAGCACCTGGACCAGGGGAGATAGAGACCGGGGACCATCAAGGAGGGTGAGCATCATGGATCGGAACACCGAGGCCATAGCGAAGATCCGCCGGCACCACGCGGCGCTCCTCGAGGGGCTGCGCGAGCCTTCGGAAGTCCTGCTCGCGGAGGTGTCCCAGGGCAGGAGGGGTGAAGAGGCCCATCGCGAGTTGGCGGCCTTCCTCGCGGAGGAGATCCTGCCGCACGCCGAGGCCGAGGAGGCCACGATCTACAAGCGCGGCCGCGAGGTGGCGGAGCTCGGGCCACTGCTCGAGGCGATGATCGCGGAGCACGGGCGGCTGCGACGGCTCGCGTCGGATCTCAAGGACGAGACCGACCCCGCGCGGGCCGCCGCGATCGGCTACACGATCACGGAGCTCTTCTCGATCCATGCCGACAAGGAGAACGATCTCTTGTTGCCGCGGCTCGCCGAGGAGCCGGACGTCAGCGTGCACGACCTGCTCGGCGACATGCACGAGCGGCTCGAGGGCTGAGCCGGGAAAGCGTATCCCGCCGGAAGTCCAGACCCGGGACCCGGGGGCAACCGAGGCCCGCACGAGACAGGCCGCGGGTTCCCGGACCCTTTCGCTGAAATACGGGAGGTAATGCTGTGGAGCCGAGGATCGAGTATGGCAAGGTGGCCCCTGGCGCCATGCAGGCGATGCAGGGCCTCGAGGCGTATGTGCGGGGCAGCGGTTTGCCCCAGGGCCTCTTGGAACTTGTCCGCACCAGGGCGTCGCAGCTCAATCGCTGCGCCTATTGCCTCGACATGCACACGAAGGACGCCAGGGCAAACGGGGAGACCGAACAGCGCCTCTACGCCCTCAGCGCCTGGCGCGAGACCCCGTTCTATTCGGACCGCGAGCGGGCGGCGCTCGCCTGGACGGAAGCGCTTACCCTCCTGCCCGGGGACCCGGTGTCCGACGAACTCTACGCGGAAGTGGCGGCGCAGTTCAGCGAGCGCGAGATCGTCGACCTGACGCTCGCGATCGTCGCGATCAACGGCTGGAACCGGCTCGCGGTCGGGCTGCGCAGCGTGCCTGGCACCTACCAGCCCCGTCCGCGGCCAGAGGACTGATCCCAGGGGGAGGCATCCGACATGCCGGAAGACCTTAGCTTCGAGATCGACGCTCGCTGGTCGGGCACCGGACGCGACGGGCGCGGCACGATCCGCACGGGCGGGCTCGAGATCGCCTATTCGGCGCCGGCCAGCATGGGTGGCCAGGGCAGCGGCACGAGCCCGGAGGAGCTGCTGATGTCCGCCGTTACAGCCTGCTACAGCGGGACACTCTTCCGCGTCCTGCAGCAGAGGGAACTGCCCGTGCGGGAGATCGAGATCAGGACGACCGGCCTCGTCACCGGGTACCCCAGGGAGACGCGCTTTCAAAAGATCGCCGTGCATCCCAAGGTCCTTGGCGGCGACCCTGGGCGCCTCGGCGACTACCGGGCGGCGGCCGAGACCGCCCGCGATCGCTGCTTCATCGGTGGCACGGTGCGAGACAGCCTCGAGTATGTGGTCGGGGAGGTTTCGGTCTCGTAGCAGGCGCTCCGCTAGGATCCCGCCGGGGGCAGCCGCACCCACCGAAGGCCATGGGGCGTCACGTAGGTGAGAAGATTGCCGTAGAGCTCCGGCATCTGGCCGGGGATGCGGTAGAGGCGGTCCGCCCGGATGTCGAGCAGCTCCGGGCTGCTGGCCCAGAAGGCGAGATAGCCGTCGCCATAGCTCGGGTTCGAGGGGAAGACGCCCGGCGGGGTGATGCGGATCATGGTCTTGCCTTCCCTGAGGTAGAGGCCCTCGTCGACGCCGAAGTCCTCGGTGAAGGCGAGAAGGCCGGCACCAGGCACCATGGAGGTCAGGATGCCGGCGGTGCGCCAGAGGGTCCGGGGGTGACCGCCCTGGATCGGCACTTCCACGATGTCGCCCTGCACCTTGTCCTCGGGGTCGGCGGGCTTGAGCGCCAGGTAGACGCTTCGGCTGTCCGTGCCGATCGCGATCACGTCGAGGGACGAGGCGGAACTCTGCTCCCGGAAGAGGTCGCGGCAGTTGCCCGACGGCAGATGGCAGGCGACGACGCTTGTCAGGTCGTTGTCGCCGACACTGCGCGTGCTGAGGAAGATGAGCTCGTGACCCTCGAAGTGGAACGAGGTGTCGATGCTGCGCAGATCGCCGGGGGGCAACTGGAGCGCGGCCGGCTTTCCACCGCCGACGGGCCATAGCTCGACGGGCGCGTTGCGCGGTCCGGACTCGGGCCCCACCTGGTAGGCGATGCCGTCCTGGCCCAGGGCCGACGCCGTCGCGATGTCGCGCTTCCTGCCTGGCGTGATCGGCACCACCAGACGCTCCCGGCCCGTCCCGGGATCGCCGAGGTAGAGTCCGTCGGCGAGACCACCCCTGGTCGGCTCGGTGGACAGGAGAACGCCCTGTCCGGGACTGTAGCCCGACGCCGGCATGGTCACGCCGGGGAAGGTGCCCGTCGGCCACGCCGCCGGCAGGTCGACTGGCTTCAGCGCGCGGTAGAGGTCGATGACGCCTGGGGGCGGCTCAGGCCCTGCCGATGGGATGAACGAAGGTTCGGGGTATGTCTTGCAGCCTGCGAGCACGAGGCCCGCGGCCGCGATCAAGGCGATGCGTGGCAGGAGGCTTTTCTGCACAGGATCCACCTCCTCTGCATGTGCAGCGTACCATGCGATACTTTGCGCGCATGCGTCCTGCATCACACAAAGGATCGTCACGGCTCACGGCCTGATTGAGGCACGCGCACCGCGGCCTTTGGTTTGCGTAAGGGTGACCCTGGTCCCGCCGAAGATTTGGACACACCCCCGACCTTTCGTCCCATGGCAGGCATGCCCGGCGTGCACTGTTCGCCGAGCTTTCGCATCCTGTATCGTCGCATTGGGGGTGAACTTCCTGTCGCATCAATACTTGCGGCGTAAAGAGCCGCAAGTTTCGGATAGGCTCGGACGGCCCCTCAGAGATCTGCGCATTTCCCTGACGGACCACTGCAATTTCCGCTGCGTCTATTGCATGCCGAAGGCCGTATTCGGCACGCGTTACCGTTTTGTCGACCATGCCGGACTCCTGACGTTCGCCGAGATCGAACGCCTCGTCCACCTCTTCGCGCAGCTCGGCGTCGGCAAGCTCCGCCTCACGGGCGGCGAACCGCTGCTTCGCCCGCACATCGAAGACCTGATCGCCGCGCTCGTCGCGGTGCCCGGCATCGAGGACATCGCCGTGACGACGAACGGTTCGCTCTTGACGGCAAAGAAGGCCAAGGCCCTCAAGGACGCGGGCCTTCGGCGCATCACGATCAGCATCGACTCCCTGCAGGACGAGACCTACCAGGCGATGAACGACGTCGGCTTCCCGGTGGCGAAGGTGCTCCAGGCGATCGACCACGCCGAGGCGGCCGGGCTGCCCGTGAAGCTCAACATGGTCGTGCGGCGCGGCCTGAACGACCAGGACATCCTGCCGATGGCGGAGCACTTCCGGCATACGCCGCATGTCCTGCGCTTCATCGAGTACATGGACGTCGGCAACATGAACGGCTGGCGTCCCGAGGATGTCGTGCCGTCCCGCGAGATCATGGCCCGCATCGGCGAGCGCTGGCCGCTCGAGCCGCTCGAGCCGAGCCGCTACGGCGAGGTGGCCTCCCGCTACGGCTACAAGGACGGCCAGGGTGAGATCGGATTCATCTCCTCGGTCTCGCAGCCCTTCTGCCAGACCTGCACGAGAGCCCGGCTGTCGCCCGAAGGCACGCTCTACACCTGCCTCTTCGGCACGTCCGGCAAAGACCTGCGCGAGCTTCTGCGCGGCGGCGCCGGCGACGACGAGATCCTCCAGGACCTCAAGCAGGTCTGGGGCTCACGCGAAGACCGCTACTCCGAGCTCAGGAGCCTGCTGCGCGGGCGTGGCGACGGCCAGAAGGTCGAGATGTTCCACATCGGCGGCTGAAGGGCTGTGGGAACGCCCATGGCCTTGGCGGGAGAGGGGAATCCGCCGGAATGTGATCTGCGTCACCTTTTCCGCCATGTGGCGCGGCTAGCATGACGGCGCAGACAGCTGGAGAGTGACGGCATGAGTGGACCGATCCGCGTCTACCTCGTCGATGCTCGCTCTATTTGGCGCTCCGGCCTGCGCGAGGCACTGGAAGCGGACCTGGCCTTCCTCGTCAAGGGCGAAGCGCCGGACCATGCTGCCGCCCGGCAGGATCCGGAGTTTGCGCGTAGCGATGTGCTCGTGACAAGCTGGCCGCCTCTCAGGTCGGGAGATCTGCCGGACCTGGGGCGGATACCCACGCTGGCGCTGATGCGTGAAGGGGCCGAACCGGGTGCAGGCATCAGGGCCTTGCAGGGCGGCGCCGCTGCCTGCCTTTATGACGATCTGGGCGCCAAGGACTTGCGCTCGGCGGTCCGCTTCGTGCACGAGGGCGGCTGCCTCGTCGACCCGCTGGTCGCCGCTGCCGTCACGCAGCGGATCCACGAGCCGCAGCGAGCCGTGCCCCAGCTCAGCGAAGTCGAAGCCAAGGTGGCCGCCTGTATCGCGCGCGGCTGCACCAACCGCGAGATCGCGAGCGAGACGGGGCTGGCCGAGCGCACCGTCGTGACGATCATCTCCTCCTTGCTGCAAAAGCTTGGCGTGCCCACGCGCAGCGCCGTGGCCGCATGGTGGATCAGGCAAGGGAGCCACCCGGGCGACTGAAGCGGAGAAGCCGCAGCGATCTCGCTGCGGCTCTCTTTTTCTGCGTGCCTAGGCCTTGTTCTCGCTGGGCGGCTCCTGCTTGGCCTCCACCGCTAGGTCGTGCTGGACCTCATTCATGGACTTGCGGAATTCCTTGATCGTCTTGCCGATGCCCGCGCCGATTTCGGGCAGGCGCTTCGGCCCGAAAAGCAGCAGGGCGATGACAAGGATGATGACCAAATGCACCGGTGTGAGTAGATCCAAAATCACGCCTCCCTTGCGTCGGGGGCTTCTCCGACACCGCCAGTCTAGCAGAGGCGCTTTGCAAGGCAGCCGTCCGTAAGGGTGCAGCGCCACGCGTAAGGTTGGACCATTCGACAAAGTAGAAACGCCGCGAAGCGGCCATGGGATACTGAACGCCCTTACGGATGCCATGTGCGGTCTGACGACGCCGGTCCACTTTCGGACAATAAAGGCGGAGCCAACGCCGGATGAGGACACGGGCACACCTTTGGAAGAATGTAGCCCGTAGACATGTCGGGAGGTGGCTCACAATGCCGAAAATCCGTCGGCGGACATTCCTCAAGGGAGTCGCGGGCGGCGTCGGCCTTGCCGCACTAAGCACCCCGAGCTTCCGCCTGCTGGAGGCCGCAGCCGCGGGCAAGAGCAAGCCGCAGGGGAGTCGGGACCAGACGTTCCGCACCGGCCACTCGAACAACTGCGACGGCTCGTGCGGACATCTCGTGCACGTGCGGGATGGACGTGTACGCTTGATCGAGGGTGCCCCCTGGGACGACACGACCGTATCGGGAGCGCAGGCGCCGGACTACCACGCTCGCATCTGCCTGCGTGGCATCTCGCAGATCCAGAACACCTATAGCCCCGACCGCATCCGCTATCCCTACAAGCGGATCGGTCCGCGCGGCTCCGGCCGCTGGCAGCGCATCACCTGGGGAGAAGCCACCTCGACCATCGCCCAGAAGTTCCAGGAGATCCAGCAGAAGTACGGCAAGACGGCGATCTGGATCCCGCCGTACACGGGTTCGCTCAGTGTTCTCGAGGGCGTGATCGGAGCGGGCTACCGCTTCGCGAGCGTCATCGGCGCGTCCGGTGGGGACTTCGAAGGAGACAACGAGGGCGACTCCGCGACTCCGGCCGGCTTCAACTACGTCCTGGTCGACCCGACGAACCCCGCGAACGGCGGCGGCTTTCTCGACGGTCATGAATTCACGGACTTCATGAACTCCAAGGTTATTTTCCTCTGGGCCAACAACCTCGCGGAGACGTCGATCCCCGACTGGCGCACGGTGATGGCCGCCCGCAAGAACGGCACGAAAGTGGTCGCGCTGGACCCGCGCTTCACGCCGACCTCGGCCTCCGCCGACGTTTGGGTGCCGATCCGACCGGGTACGGACCCTGCGCTAGTGGACGGCATGATCCGCGACATCCTGCAACGGAACATGATCAACGAGGACTATCTGAGGTCCTACAGCGTCGCTCCGTTCCTGGTGCGCGAGGACACGAAGCTCTTCCTGAGGGAGAAGGACGTGACGCCGGGCGGATCCGACGCGTACATGGTCATGGACAAGGACGGAAGCCTGAAGGCGGTCACGGACCCGAACCTCAAGCAGGCGCGGCTCTACGCCGCCACGACCGTGGGCAAGATGCGTGTGCGCACGGCTTTGCAGGCGCTACGCGACGCCATGGAACCCTACACGCCCGAGTACGTCGCGAAGATCACCGACGTCAAGCCCGAGATGGTGACACAGCTCGCCGAGCTGTACGCCCAGGCGAACCCCGCGGCGATCAAGTGCGGCTTCGGCCTGTCGCACTGGTACCGGGGTGACCTCACCTACCAAGCGATGCTCACGATGGCGGCCCTGACGGGCAACATCGGCGTGCACGGCGGCGGCGTGACCACATACAGCGGCGCCCTGCTCACCACCGCTTACGACCTCGGCGACTGGCTCTTCCCAGATGGCAAGAGCTACACCTACCTACCGCCGATGCAAGCCTGCGACGCAATGCTCAAGAACGACCCCTATCCCGTGCGGGCCGCCTGGTTCGTCGTGGACAACTACGCCCAGCAGATGTCGGACAAGAACAAGGTGCGCAAAGCGCTCGAATCCCTCGACTTCCTCGTTGTCTCGGACTATGTCATGTCGGCGACGGCCGACTTGGCGGACATTGTCCTGCCGAGCTGCACCTACCTCGAGAAGACCGACCTCCTTGGCAGCGGCAATTACTATCTGCAGTACATGCCCAAGGTGATCGAACCGCTTTGGGAGTCGAAGTCAGACCTCGACCAGTTCACTATGGTCGCCCGCAAGATGGGCTACGGCAAGTACTTCGACAAGACCCCCGACGAGTACATCACCCAGATCCTGCGCATCGGCCAGAAGGATGCGGACGCGACGGTGGCCGGGCTGACGTGGGACCAACTGAAGAACGGAGCTCCGCATCTCAACACCGCAACGGTGCCCTACGTGCCGTTCTTCAACAAGCAGTTCCCGACGAAGTCCGGGCGGATCGAGTTCTACGTCGAGCTGCTGGTGCCGTACGACCAGGAGCTCTGCGGCTACAAGGAACCGATCGAAGCGACGCCCTCGAATCCGCTCTACAAGAAGTACCCGCTCGTCTTCCTCTCCACCCACACGCGCTTCCGCACGCACTCGCAGTACACGCACCTGCCCTGGCTTGACGAGATCAACAACCAGGGCCAGGGCTTCCTGGAGATCAACCCGCGGGACGCCAGGGCGCGTGGCATCGCTGACGGCGCGGTGGTCCGGGTCTTCAACGACCGTGGCGAGATGAAGGTGCACGCGCGGTACACCGAAGGCATCAAGCCCGGCGTCGTCAACTGCTACCAGGGCGGTTGGGACACGGTCCGCGTCAAGCAGTACGTCGAGGGCCATCCGAACAACCTGACGCACCAGATTGCGAACCCGGCCCAGTCCATCATCCCGAACTTCCGCTCGAACGCGGCGTACTACGACTGCCTCTGCCAAGTCGAACCGGTGGGAGTGTGACGAACGATGGCCCGCTGGGGAATGGTGATTGACCAGAGCAAGTGCGTCGGCTGCTGGACATGCGCTGTCGGCTGCAAGGCCATCAACGACGAGCCGCTCGGGTACTGGTGGAACCGCGTGCTTACGACCGAGCCCGACAGCTCGGCGCAGGTCGCCGCGCCCGCCACGCCGGCGGTGGACGTCCCGCACGGCACGTACCCGAACCTCGAACTCGCCTATCTGCCGCTGGCGTGCCAGCACTGCAACGACGCGCCCTGCGAGAAGGTCTGTCCGGTCGGGGCCACCTTCCGGCGCGACGACGGGCTGATCCTGATCGACTACGAGCGCTGCATCGGCTGTCGCTACTGTGTCGCAGCCTGCCCCTACGGTGTACGCATCTTCAACTGGGGTCCCGCGAAGCGCGAGCCCGACTTCGTGATCGGCTACGGCGAGGAGTACCGGACGGGCGGACGGCTCGTGTTCGAGCCGGTACGGCCTGTGGGGATCGTGGAGAAGTGCACGCTCTGCGTCGAGCGTGTCGACGCGAACGAGCAGCCGTTCTGCGTGGACGTCTGCCCTGTCGGGGCACGTGTCTTCGGCGACCTCGACGACCCGAAGAGCGAGGTCTCGGTGCTGGTCAACGACGAAGGAGCGGAACAGCTTCTCGCGGAGCTCGGCACGAACCCTAACGTCTATTACCTGCCGTCCTCGCATCCGAGCAAGGTATCCGACTGAAGGAAGGGGTTGGCGAACCATGGTCAACAGCAGCGTCCGAACAGACCTGCCTAGGGCACCCGGCCTAGCGCGCAGCCCCTGGACCTGGCTTCTCGGCGTCCTGGTGCTGCTCGGTCTCGTCGCCTGGGTCTACGAGCTCGGGCACGGGCTCGCGGCTACAGGCATGCGCGACGTGGTCTCCTGGGGCATGTACATCTTCACCTTCGCCTACCTCGTCGGCCTCTCCGCGGGCGGACTGATCGTCGCCTCCTCGTCGGAGGTCTTCCACATCGAGGCCCTCAGGCCGCTCGCGCGCCTGGGCGTCCTCACGGCCGCGGTCTTCTCCGCCGCCGCGGGGCTGATGATCATCCCGGACCTCGGCCAGCCGATCCGGGTGCTGAACCTGTTCATCTTCCCGAACTGGACGTCGCCACTCGTGTGGGACGTCACGATCATCACGATCTACTTCCTCTTCTCCGTCCTGGAACTCTGGGTGATGGTGCGCCGCCCCGAGAAGAAGAAGACGCTCACGACGCTTGCGTTCATCGGCCTGCCGCTCGCCGTGCTGCTCCATTCGATCACAGCCATCATCTTCGGCCTGCAGATGTCGAGGCCATGGTGGAACACGGCGCTCATGGCGCCCATCTTCGTGGCGTCCGCGATCCTCTCCGGCACCGCGCTGATCGTGCTGATCGCCTGGATCCTGCAGCGCTACAACAACCTGCGCATCCCTGCGGCCACCTGGCGCTGGCTTGCCGGGCTCATGGTCATGGCGCTGTTCGTCGACCTCTTCTTCGTGGCCTCGGACTACGTGACCATCGCCTGGGACAACATCCCGAAGGACCGGCAGGTACTGGACCTCATCCTGCCCGGTGGCCCCTACCAGCTCACCTTCTGGTTCGAGTGGGTCCTCGGCGGCGTGATCCCGTTTGTCATCCTCGCCTCCTCGAAGTTGCGCGCCAAGGCCAGCAACCTGGCGCTCGCCGCCGCGCTGATCCTGATGGGCGTCTACGCCTTCCGCATCGAGCTCGTCATTCCGGCGTTCGTCAACCCGCTGATCCAGTTGCCACCGGGCACCTCGCTCGGAGCCGTCTCGACGAGCGGATCCTTCCAGCTCGTCGGGCACTACAGCCCGACCTGGGTGGAGTATCTGATCACCGTCGGCCTCTTCGCGCTGACCGCTCTGGCGATCGCGATAGGGTATCGCCGCCTGCATCTCGGACGCACCATCCAGGAGGCGGCGGAGCATGTCGCGGACTGACCCGGCCGACATGGGCCTGACGCCGTACGCCGCCGCCTCCGCGGCCGCGGCCGCCCTGGCGGCATTCTGGGGAGAACCGGAGCTGAAGTCGCTGCGGCTCTGGCGGAGCGAGGCGCTCCAGAGTGACCTCGCTCTTCTGGCCGGAATGCTCGAGGCGGGCAAGCACCTTCTTGACCCCCTGCGCGCCGCGCTCAAGTCGCCACATCGGGTTCTGGCGGAGGAGTACGAACGGCTCTTTGTCGGGCCGGGAACCGTGCCGTGCCCACCCTACGAGGCGCTCTGGCGCAAGGATCGGCCGAAGCTCGAGCAGGGGACGGTGTTCGGTGCCGTCACCGGCCGGGTGGCGGACCTCTACGACGACATTGGTGTGCAGATGCGCGCGGACCTGCGCGAACTCCCGGACCACGTCTCGGCGGAGTGGGAGGCGGTCGCCCACGGCCTCAAAGGCGGCGCCGAGCAGCGCCGGGCGGCGCGGGAACTTGTCACGGATCACCTGCGGGTCTGGCTGCCGCCGTTCTGCGGCCAGGTCCGGGAGGCCGCAAGCCTGCCGTTCTACGGACTCGTCGCCAGCTTGACCGAAGCATGGCTCCCTGCGCTTGCGGAGCTTCCAGGCGGGGACGAAGACTGAAAGGCCCTGGGGAGGACGGTGGCCGTGCCGGAGCTCGAGATAGCCATCGACCCTGAGCTGCCGAGCGATCTCGCGCTGGATCTGCGCCGGCACCTTGAGGAGCGCTGGCCGGACGTCGCGGTCACCCCGCTGCGGCTGCCGGCCCCCCAGCGTGACGCCCGCGACGGGCCGCTGCTCGTACTGCTTCGGCCTGATGCCACACCGCCTCCAGCCGACCCGGGAACACTGGCCGTGGTGCCATGGGACAGGGCAGCCGACGCGCAGGGCAGGGGCCCCCTGTTCCGTCAGGTGGACGTCGAGATCGCCCGCGTCACGGCGCAGCGTCGAGGACGCCCTCCCGAGCGCGATGTCTCGCCGCCACCGCGGGAGATGACACGGCGCGCCCTCCTGCGCATTCCGCTGCCGATCGGCCGGCCACTTCCGCCCGTCCCGTGGTTCGAGGCCGGGCTTTGCCTACAGGCGGAGGGCTGCGACAAGTGCGCCGCCTGCTGCCCGCAGGGAGCGTTCAGCCTCTCCGCCGGAGAAGCGGTCATCGACGCCGCGGCTTGCACCGGTTGCGGCGTCTGCGTCGCGACGTGCCCGACAGGCGCCGTCGAAAGCGCCCATCTTGGCGACGGCCAGTGGCGCGCGGCTCTCGGTGTCCTCAAAGCAGATCCTGGGGAACGACGTCTGGCTTTGCGCTGCCCACAGTCGTCGCCTGGTGTCCCGGACGACCGCCTCACCCTGCAGGTGGGCTGCATCGGCGAGGTCGGCTGGTATCACGTCCTGACCTGCCACGCGGAGACCGGGCACCTGCCCGAACTCTCGTGCGAAAGGCGCGACTGCCACCTGAGGCCGCAGGCAGAGGCTGCCCTGGCCCGCCTCGAGTTGGCCGCGGCGTCGTTGCCCGCGGGCTTGGCCGAAATGCCCACGGTGAAGGCAGCCGACACGCCCAGGGCTCCGCGGCGCGGCGATATCGCGACCGCCTTGCGGCGGCTGGGAATGGCCATCGGCGAGGAGGCCAGACCGGAGATCTGGCCGCAGCTCGGGTGGACGCCGCAAGTGGGTGGCAACTGCACGCTGTGCGGCGGCTGCGTCCAGACGTGTCCTGCGGGCGTGTTCGCCATCGAGGAGGAGGCACTCGCGACAAGCCTGCGGGTCGACGCGGCCTTGTGCACGGGCTGCGGTGCCTGTGCGCGAACCTGTCCCGAACAGGCACTGGAGGTCGTGCCTGCGCGCATCTCAGAGCTTCTGGGGTCCTTGGAGCGATTCCATGCGGCGAAGCAGCTCTGCAAGGGATGTGGGCAGCCTTACGAGTCGCCGACATTCGTCGCGGCATTGCGACAGCGCATGGTGAAGGCCGGCTTCGGCGGTCCACTCGTGGAGCGGCTCGACTATTGTCCGGAGTGCCGAGCAGCATTGCCGCGCGGGTGAGCGTTCGGATCCGGCCGGACGATCACCAGCCATCTGCCAGAAGACGGACCGCCTCCCCGGGGGGAGCGGCCCGTCTGGGTTTCCGGCGTCAGGTCGAGGGGGTGCCGTGACGGCGCAGGCAGCCGCGCCGCCCTCGGACTCCCACAAACGCATGGAACCGATGTATATGGGTATGTCTACGGTTGCTGGCTGTTGAGGAACTCCGCGAAGTGCGGCACGGTGAACGCCACGGTGCCGCGTTCGACGCTGTAGATCAGGCCCTTCCTGAGCAGACTGTCGCGGACGGGGGACAGGCTGCTCGGGCGCTTTTTCAGGTGTCCCGCAACTTCCGCCGTCGACACGCGGTCCGCGCCTAAAGCGGCCACCGCCTTGAGATAAGATCGCTCGGCCTGGGTAGCCCGCTCATAGCGTGAGCCGAAAAAGCCTGAGGCAAGCTCCTGGCGTGCGAGGCCTTCACTCGTCCGTACATCGTCCTCAGTGATCGGACTTTTTGGTGCCACATCCCAGGCTTCCTTGGCGAACATCTGAATGAAGAATGGGTACCCGTCCGTCAGGGCCGCGAGGAGGTCGAGAGCCCCGCCGGTGTACGCTACGCCTTCACGTGCAGCCGGTGCGGTCACGGCGCGGTCTGTGTTGGATCTGCTCAGCCTGTCGACGGGGACATATTCGAACAGGCGCTCCGTATAACTCTTGGCGTCGCTCAGAACCGCGGGAAGGTGCGGCAGGCCAGCCCCCACGACCAGGATTCTGCCTCGGGTCTGGCTCATCTCGTGGCAGGCGACGGCCAACGAAGTGAGGTCTTGCTGGCTTGCATCCTGCAACTCGTCCATGAACAGACCGACACCGCCACCGACGCGCCGGACCAAAGCGTCTGCTTCCGCAAACAGCAGCGTCAGGTCGGCGGCGAGGTCGCCGGAATCAGCGCTGCCACGGGCGGCGTCGACATCAATGGCCAGTTGCCAGGTGCCGTCCGGGGACACCTTGAGCGAAAACGCTTTCAGCACGGCCAGGAACTGCCTGACCGCCCCTTTGGCACGCGATTCGGCCGCAAAGCGTCGCATCGCGACATGCATGCTCTCAGCGATCTGCTGTCTAAGCGAGACGTCGCTGCGAACCTCCAGCTTGGCCGTGGTCCAGCCCTGCTCCAGGGCGACCGTTCGGAACCTGTTGAGTAGAACGGTCTTGCCTACACCACGAAGTCCCACGAGCATGACGCCGCGCACGGGACGGTCCTGCGCCGCCCGTGCGACCACTTGCTCAAACATGCGGATCTCGCGATCCCTGCCCGCCAGTTCCGGAGGCTGCTGTCCAGCCCCAGGGGCGTAGGGATTGGTGACTGGATTCATGTATAGCATTGTATAGCGTTGTATTGGTTTTTCGCAATAGAGTCGAATGCATCGTCGCGGCCCTCCGCGTTGACGCGGGGCAGCGGGTGGGCGCGAGATGGCCAGCGGTGTTGGCGGGGCGTTCCAGAACCCGCTGGGGGCCACGGACCGGGGTTTTGCTTCGGCACAACGCGGACGCGCCGGCAGTTGCCCCAGGATCGAGCCGGTGCAAAAGGGCCGCCTCCCTCCCGGGAAGCGGCCCTTTGCCCCTCGCAGCCCGTCTCAGCTTACGGCGGTCAGGTCGGCGGGGGTGCCGTGACGGCGCGCGAGGTTTCCCAGCCACCCGACGACCAGCATGTCGACGAGGATGACAGCCACCACGGCCAGAAGCCCGAGCGGATAGGTGCCGGTCTGGCCGGCGATGTAGCCCATCAGCGGTGGCAGCACAAAGCCGCCGAAGGCGCCGAGTCCCCCGACCCAACCCGACGCTCCGCCGACGGCCTGCGGTACGTAGCGCGGGACGAGCTTGAACACGACGGCGTTCTGCAGGCCGATACCGACCGCTAGCACCACCTCGCCGCCGACCGCCACCGCGACGCTCGGGGCGAAGGCCATGACGAGTGCCCCTACCAGCATGATCGCGAGGTTGCCCATCAGGGCGAAGCGCACCGTGACCCGGTCCGCCAAGAGACCGCCCGGTACGCGCACCAGCGACGCGAGCAGGGAGAAGGTCAGGGTGAGCACGCCACCGGTGGTCAGGGACTCCTTGTAGGCGACGTGCCAGAGAGACGGCAGCCAGGTGGTGAGGGCGAGGAAGCCGCCGAACGAGAGGAAGTAGAGGAGGACGAGCGCCCAGGTCTCCGGCACCCTGGCCGCCTCGCGCAGGCCCTGCCAGGTGGAGCCGGCCGGCATCATGTCCTGGCGCAGGCTGCGCATCGTCGCCGCGATCTCCTTGTCGCCGGCCCCCTGGCGCCTCAGCTGGAACCAGGGCGCGTCCTTGATGAAGACGGCGTAGAGGATCGCGATGACGAGCAGGAGGCCGAACCAGATGCTGTAGGCGGAAAGGAGCCCGAGGCCGCCCACCGCCACCGGCAGGAGCCACGACGAAAGGCCCGGCGCCGCGTTGCCAAGACCCGCATAGACGCCGAGCGGACCGCCTTGGCGGCTCTTCGGGAACCAGTACGAGACCTGCGCGATGCCGACCGAGAAGGTGGCGATGCCGGACCCGATCAGCATGCCGAGGATCAGGAGGATGGGGTAGAGTCCGGCCATGTGGTTCGGATAGTCCGCCCGGAGCAGGAGCAGCAGCAAGGCGATGCCGAGCAGGGTGATGCCGAGCAGGATGAGGAAGGGGCGCTTGCCGCCGCGGCTGTCGACCCATGCGCCGAAGGGGATGCGCAGAAGCGAGCCGGTGAAGTTCGGGATGCCGGAGAGAAGGCCTGCCGCGGCTGGCGTCAGGCCAAGCAGCAGCGTGAACTTGGGCACCAGCGGTCCGAAGATGGCGACGCCCGCGAAGCCGCCGAAGAAGCCGAGTGTCGCGATCCAGAGCGCCTGGTTCATGGAGCCGGCGATGCGATACTTCCGTTGATCGGTGGGCACGATGCGACCTCCCCAGAGGCAGTTGCCGACGGGCCCTGTCGGCCTTTCTCCTCCCATGTACCCTTGGGTAGAGCCGTCCTTTTGTGGCGCAGGTCACCAAAACCGGCCCGCTGGCCAGGAAGGGCCGCTTGGTTGGGCCGTCCGTCGGATGGCCACTCCTCCAACCGGCCGAACCGCCGTCCGAGAGGTCAAGAACATTGGGACGGGTCGAGGGGCGAGTCCGGCGTTCGCCCCTGCACGCAGAGCCCGCACCTCACCGTAAGTACCTGGAGGGAATACGGTGTAGCAATGTTCTGTCGGGAAGGAGAGATAGCTGTGGCCGATCACGCCATCGTCGAGTTTCCGATTCCGACGCCCGGGAGCAACCCGTGGGACGTGGCGGTCGCCTCCGGGCCAGACGTCTGGTTCACGGAGTTCAACGCAAACAAGGTGGGGAGGTACCACGTTCCTACGGGGACGTTCACCGAACTCGAGCTGCCCACCCCGGACAGCCAGCCCGCAGGGATCACCGCGGACCCTTACGGCGTCATTTGGTTGGTGGAGGCGAACGGTAACAATCTGGCGCGCATCGATCCCGCGACCCTGGACATCCTCGAAGTGCCAATCCCGACACCGGACAGCCGTCCCCTCGCCATCGCCGTAGGGCCGGACGGCAACCTCTGGTTCACGGAAGCGTTCGCCTCGCAGGTCGGCCGTCTCGAGCTCTCGAGTACGAGCATCACCGAGTTCCCCACGCCGACGCCGAACGCCACGCCGATGGGCATCGCCGGAGGACCGGCAAGCGTCTGGTTTACCGAATCGCACCCCGGGGCCGCCGCCATCGTGCAGATCGTCCTGGCCACCATGGGCATGGCCGAGGTGAAGTTGCCGGATCCGGACAGTTCGCCGCTAGCGATCACGCTGGGACCTGACGGCAACATGTGGTTCACGGCGCCAGGCACCACCGGGCTCGGCAGCGGCCTGGGCAAGGTCAGTCCGGTCTCGCTCGCGGTCACCATGCTCTCGACCCCGACGCCCAAGTCGGCGGTGGCCGGCATCGCGGCGGGGCCCGACCACAATGTCTGGTTCACCGAGGGCATCGGCAATCTCGGCTTCGTGAATCCGGACACCCTGGCCATCACCGAGATCCCCGCGGGGGCCGGACGCAGTCCGTTCCTGCTCACGACCGGCTTCGATGGCACGCTCTGGTTCACGGACCCGGCCACGAACAGTCTGGGCGAGGTCTTCGTGCGGGTCGCTCCGGGGCCGTGCGGACCTGGCGGCTGCCCGGCTCCGACCGAGATCGCCTGCATCGTCGTCGACAAGGTTTTCGACTACTGCTACCAGCAGGACACGTCGCCGATGGTCTGCGCTCCTCTGCTGGAGGACCCGCCGCCAGGCCCTGTCGTCAGTTGCACCGTGTCCGCCGTCAGCTGCACCTTCGCGAGCAGCGTGCCTGCCGCCAGCACCGACTACGTCAACGCCACCTTCGTGCTGAGCGCCACGGTCACGTTCAGCGTCCAGTTCGACGCCATCTGCTACGTCGCCCAGGAACCGGTCAGCCTGTTCAAGACGGTGACGCTCTGCGGCCCAACGGGAACCACTCCGTCGTGCGCGGTGGTCAGCGCGACATGCATCCCGCCTGTCGTCATCGACGAGGAGGTCTGCACCACCGTGACCTTCTGCGCGACCTTCGCCTCGACCGCCCAGGTCCAGCTGCTCGTACCCGCCTACGGCTACTGCACGCCCGCGCCCTGCGTGACCCTGCCCCTGGGCGCATGCCCCCCGTCGCCCATCTTCCCGCCTCAGTGCACCTGAAAGCGGGGCGCGAAGGACCGCCTCTGGCGCACGCCAGGTGGTCCTTCGTGTCCCTTGGCCCACATCGGCGGCGGGCGCACCTGCAGCTCCGTGGCGCGAGCTGCCACACGGCTGGAGCAGCGGGGACCGCCATGCGAACCGCGGGAGGAGTCCTGGTCGCCAGCGGACGTACGTTGCCAGTGGACCAGGCACCGTCTAGCATGGCAGCGTAGGCGGTGATCTGGATGTTCCTGCTGGTCGACAACTACGACTCCTTCACCTACAACTTGGTGCAGCATCTTGGTCGCCTCGGCGTGGAGACCAAGGTGCTGCGCAATGACGCATGCACTGTTGAGGATGTAAGGAACTCGGCTGCCGAGGCGGTTGTGCTCTCGCCTGGCCCGGGCAGGCCCGAAGACGCCGGCGTGTGCGTACCGCTCGTACAGGCACTCTTCTCTCGTCTGCCGATCTTCGGCGTCTGCCTCGGCATGCAGGCGATCGCGGCCGCGTTTGGCGGCCAGATCATCGGCGCGCAGCGCCCGCTTCACGGCAAGCAGGCACCCGCCTGGCACGTCGGCGAGGGCAGCCTGCGCAGTCTGCCTTCGCCACTGACGGTCTGCCGCTACCACTCACTCGTCGTGGATCCCAAGACGCTGCCTCCCGAGCTGGCGGTGACGGCCTGGAGCGCCGAGGGCGAGGTGATGGCCCTGCGCCACCGCGGGGCCCCCGTCGAAGGTCTCCAGTTCCATCCGGAGTCCGCCTTCACCGTGCACGGCATCGACATTCTGGCGAACTTCGTGGCCGAGGTGCGCGGCCTTTGCCCAGAGCCACCCCTTCCGGAACGGCGTGAGGCGCACCATGTCTGAGAGGCCGGTGGTCATCGCCAGGGTACAGGGACAGTTCGACCCCTCTGGCCTCTTCGACCGGCTGCCACCGTCCCAAGACCGGTTTCTCCTGGAGTCTGGACCGACCGGACCGGAGGAGACGCGTCGCTGGTCGTTCCTTGGCAGCCGGCCATTTGCCGTCTTCACGCTGCACGACGGCGAAACCCGCTTAAAGACGCAGGATGGCGAGCGTCTGCTGCCCGGGGATCCCTTTGCCGCTCTCGATGCCCTGCTTTCGCAGTGGCGCCTTGAACACGTGGCCGGCCTGCCGCCGCTCGCGGGAGGCTTCGTCGGCTATTTCGCCTACGATAGCGGACGCTACATCGAACGGCTGCCCGCGACCGCCCTGAACGAATCTTCACTCCCGGACATCTACCTCTGCGCCTACGATGCGCTGCTTGCCATCGACCACTCAGGCGGCGAGGCGTGGGTGATCGCGTCACCCCTGCCGGGGCGCGAGGAGGCCGCGGCAAGGCTGGCGCAGGAATTGGCCCGGGTTGTGACCGAGACCGTGCCGGCCCGGGAAATGGCGCCGAAAGAAGCCGTGCCGGAGGCGGCCATCCGGGTCCGGTCGAACTTCGACCGCGCGGGCTACAGCAGTGCGGTGGAACGTGCGCGGGACTACATTCGGGCCGGCGACATCTTCGAGGTGAACCTGTCGCAGCGCTTCACAGCAGGCGTGCCTTTCCCCGCACGCAGGCTCCACGAGCGACTGCGCGCTCTTAGCCCGGCGCCTTTCAGCGCGTACCTGGACGCCGGAAGGTTCCAGGTCGTGAGTTCGTCGCCAGAGCGCTTTCTCCGTGTCGACGAGCTGCGCCGCGTGGAGACGCGCCCGATCAAGGGAACGCGGCCGCGCGGCAAGGGAGCGCGGCAGGACGCCGAGCTTGCCAGGGAGCTGCTCGCGAGCGAGAAGGACCAGGCGGAGCTCAACATGATCGTGGACCTTTCGCGCAACGATCTTGGCCGCGTCTGTCAGATTGGTACGGTACGTGTCAGCGCGGCCCGCAGGCTAGAGCGCTACGCGAACGTCCACCATGCGGTGGCGGTGATCGAGGGGGAGCTGATGCCCACCGCGACCATGGGGGACCTTCTGCGGGCGACACTGCCTGGGGGATCGATCACTGGCGCACCGAAGATCCGCGCCATGGAGATCATCGAGGAACTCGAGGGCGTACGCCGCAACGCCTACTGCGGCGCCTTGGGATACCTCGGCTTCACGGGGCAGCTCGATCTGAGCATCATGATCCGCACCATGGTCTGCGCCGACGGCCGCGTGACCTTCGGCGCGGGCGGTGCCGTCGTGCTCGACTCGGACCCGGATGGGGAGTATGACGAGACCCTGGCCAAGGCGAGCGCGATGCTGCAGGCGCTGGGCGCAGAGGTTGTCTGAAGGCCGTGGTGTGGTCCTGGGTCACGCGAAGGAGCTGGTGGAGCTTTGAGCCCGCAAGGTCCCGGTGGCAACCGGGGGGGACCCGTCGTCTGGGTGGCTTCATCGGACGCTCGAGCCCGGTTCTTGCCCAGCCATGCCGTGTCCGTGCCGCTCGATGACCGTGGTCTGCGCTACGGCGACGGACTCTTCGAGACGATGCGGGTCCAACGTGGCGGTTTGCCGTTCATCGAGCGTCACGTCGCGAGACTGCGCGACGGGCTGAGGTCGCTGCGTTTTCCAGAGCTCGCTCTGAGCGACCGGGAGATCGTCCAGGGCTGTGTCGACACGGCCCGCCGAAACGGAGTCGAGAATGGTTTCCTGCGCCTCGCCGTGAGCCGCGGCAGTGGACCGCGCGGTTTCGGACCACCCGCCGCGGCATCCTGGCGGCTGACGGCCGAGGTGGGAACGGGCGAGGGCGGGCCCGATATGCCGGACCCACTGACCTGCGTCGTCGCCCCCTGGCGGCTGGACGCCGGCTACCCCGGCAACCGGCTGAAGTCGTGGAGCGCGTTGGACAAGGTACTCGCGATGCAGCACGCGCAGGCCCAGGGCGCGGACGAGTGCCTCTTTTTGAACATGGACGGTCAGCTCGTCGAGGGCACCCGGGCGAACCTTTTCCTTGTGGCCGGGAGCGACATCGTCACGCCGGACCTGGCTTCGGGCCCACTCCCCGGCATCGCTCGCGGTCTCGTGCTGGAGTTGGCAAGGCTGGCCGGCATGACGGTTCGGGAGGCGAAACTTCCGCTGAGTTCCGTGTCCGAGGCGAGCGAGATGTTCGTGACGAGCGCCTTTCGGGGCGTCGTGCCCGTGCGGGCGGTCGCGAATCTGGCCCTGCCGTCCGCACCAGGGCCTGTGACGCGCGCGGTTCGGCAGCTCGTGGAGGCGGCCATGGACAAGGCGGCGACACACGCCAAGCCCTGACCTAGGACCGGGGCGCGCGCGGTGGCCTCACGCGACGGCTGGCGGCGATGACGACGCTGAGGCTGACGCCCTCCATCAGCACCAGGGCCGCTACCCCGATCCACTGCTCCGTGCTGAGCGGACGTGGCTGCCTGAAGACCATGACGAAGAGCGCGACCAGGATCACGAGGGACAGAGACTGCAGCGCGACACTCCAGGCCAGTCCGCGACGTGGCAAGGCTCCGCCGGGACGCCGAGGAACGGACGTGTCAGGAGCCACCCTGAGTCCATGACACCTCTTGACAAGGCATGATGAACACCACACGATGGGAATATGAACCAGGAACAGATGCTGTCCACTGGGCAGGTCGCGGAGCGTCTCGGCATGACCGTGCGCACTGTCTACCGTTGGGAAAAGGCGGGGCGGTTGCATCCTGTGCGGCTGCCGACGGGACAGCGGAGATTCCCGGCGAGCGAAGTTGACGCGCTCCTTCACGCAAAGGCACGGGCGGTGCCGCGTTGCGTCGTCTACGCTCGCGTCTCCAGCGGGAAGCAGGCGGAGGCTGGCAACCTCGATCGGCAGCGCGAACGATTGGTCGCGGCGGCAGCAGAGCGACGCTACAAACTGGTCGCAACCGTCACGGAACGGGCCTCGGGATTGAACGAGAAGCGCAAGGGTCTGCACCGCCTGTTCCACATGGCCGCTGCCGACGAGATCGACGTGGTGCTGGTGGAGTTCAAGGATCGCCTGGCGCGTTTCGGCTTCGCCTATGTGGTCGAAGCGCTGGCGGCACACGGCGTCCGCGTCGAGGTGCTGGACGGACCGGTCGCAACCGACGCGACCCAGGAACTTGTGCAGGACATGCTCGCGATCGTCGCCGTGTTCGCCGCAAGGCTCTACGGGGGACGGCCACAGCGATTCCGCCACAAAGTCCAGGAGGCGGCGCAGGAACTGGATGACGAGGTGATGGGCGATGCCTGATCCGATTCTCGTCGGCGTCACCCGCACCGTCCGCCTGCGCATCGCCGAGGGTGCGGACCCCGTCGCGACCCGGGCGATCGCGAGCACGCAGATCGAATGGGCCAAGGCCATACGTTTTTACACGGACCTGTTCCTCGAACACCCCGACGTCTACGAGGAGAAGAAAACCGTCAGGGCGCGCAAGGGCGGGGAACACGAGGTCTCCTGGACCGGGAAGGACCTGCTCACTTGGGCTGAGCGCGTGAGCGTGCGCACGGAGGATCACCCCACGGTACTCCACGACTTCAGCGAGGTTTGCCCCCAGATGCCCGTCACGCTGCGCCGTGCGGCGCTCAATGCGGCCTCGGGTGCCGTCGCGAGCCATCTCACGAACCACAAGCAGTGGGAGAAGGCGAGCCCTGCGACGCGTGGCAAGGAGCCGGGGGAGCCCGACCCGCACCCCAACCTGACGCTCTATGGCGGCATGTACCATCTGGATGTGGAGCGGCTGCGCAAGGGCGGGTGCCGGCTGAAGGTCTTCGCGGACGGTCGCTGGCGATGGACCGACGTGCCATTGCAGATGCCTCCCTATGCGCTCGACCTCTTTACCCAGTCGGAAGCGGAGCAGGCGCGCATCGCCGCGGAGCGGGCGGAGCAGAACGCCCGGATGATCGCCGAGGGGAGAGAACACCGCTCTGGTGAAGAAAGGGAGCGCCTGAGAGCGACTCCCGGCGTTTGGGTCGCGCAGTCACCGACGCTGGTCGCGAAGCCGGAGGGACTCTATCTGCACGTCCCCTTCGAGAAGCGCGTCGAGATCAAGGGCAAGGCGGAGGAGCGTCGTCTCGCGGAACCCGATCTCAAGGTGGGCACGATCGATCTCAACGCTGACTCAACCGTGGCCGCCGCCTGGGAAGGCGAGCGCTGCAAGGGTGTAGAGACCGTCTGGCACGCAGAGGAGAACGCAAAGCGCGAGCGTGCGCTCCGCAAGGTGGCGCGCAAGCAGAAGGCGTCGGGAACCCCGATCAAGGGTGAGCGCTCGAACCAAGACCTCTGGGGCTACATCCGCAACCTCGACGCCTCCCTGGCCTGGCAAGTCGCCGCGCGCATCGTCGCCTGGGCGGTCGCCCTCGGGCTGCAGGTCCTCGTCTTCGAGCACCTGCGCCCGTACCGTCCAGAGCGGGGTCTTTCCTCGAGTCGAAGGACGAACCGCAAGCGCTCCTACTGGCTGCGGGGGCAGGTCCTGAGGCATGTGCGTGATCTGGCCTTGCGCGAAGGGATCCTGGTCGTCGAGCGGA
>JAJZIE010000106.1 GCA_021810725.1 Bacillota bacterium
GCAAAGTATAGCACACAGATCGGAATACTTGGTTATCGTGGCGACCCGCCGGGAGGCCGACGGGAGGGCCGCTGGGTCTGCGCGCCAAGCGGTCGGACCGCGTCCTGGCCGAAGCGCGTCCGCACGGACGTGACGGCCTGCCAGAGCTGGTCGCGGCGTGCGTCGCCGTCATCGGGAAAGAGTTCCGGCGCGGTCGACGAGGCGCTCTGCAGTCCGTAGGCGGTGACGCCGAGGAGCCGACCTGGAAAGGCGGTTGCAGGCATGCGGGCGAGCAGTGTCTGGGCCACTTGGCGAAGGTCGTCTGCGCGGGCGCTCGGGACCCTCAGGGGGCCTTGGCGGCTGAAGTCCCGGAACTCGCGATTGCGCAGCCTCAGCCCGATGCCTTTCGCCACCTGGCCCTCGCGGCGCAAGCGCTCGCCGACGCGGTCGCAGACGGCCACAAGAATGGGGTGCAGGTCCCCCGGGCTCTCGATGTCCCGGGCGAACGTCTCCTCGTGCGAGAGCGAGACGGGTCCGCTCTCTTCCGGCAGGGGACCGTGGTCGTCGCCCAGGGCGAGGCGCCGCATGCGCTGGCCGTGCACGCCGAACGGGGCGAGAAGCCTCGGCTCGGCCCGCGCGATGTCGCCGATCGTGCGGATGCCCATCAGGCGCAGCTTCGCGGCGGTCTTCGGCCCGATGCCGTGGAACGCCTCGACCGCGAGCGGCCAGACGATCTCCCGCATGTCTTCGGCCCTGAGCAGAAGGATGCCCTCCTCGCGCTTCTTTGCGAGGTCCGCCGCCATCTTGGCGAGCCAGGGACCCTCCGCGAGGCCGATCGAGACGACAAGAGCGGTGCGCTCGAGGACCGTGCGACGGATCTCGGCCGCGAGACGCAGGGGACCCGCCGCAAGGCCGGGGCAGCCGGTGAGGTCGAGGTATCCCTCGTCGATCGAGACGGGGCGTACCACCGGCGTGAAGTCGTGGAGCACCGCGAAGAGGCGCCGGCTGTAGCGTTCGTAGAGCCTGCGGTCGGGCGGCACGATGCGCACCGCGGGGCAAAGGCGCAGCGCCTCGCGCACGGGCATCGCCGTGCGTACGCCGTAGGCGCGCGCCTCGTAGCTTGCGGTGAGAACGATGCTGCGCCTGTCCGACGGGTCCCCGGCCACGACGAGCGGCAGCCCCCGCAGGCTGGGGTCCTCCGCGGCGGCGCAGCTCGCGAACATCGCGTTCACGTCGACAAGGGCGTACAGGGCGATCCGTCCTCCCGAGGTTCTGCCGGCGGCACAGGGCAGGTCGCCGCATCTTGCCTTTGGGCGCGCCGGCCCGTGACCTATCGTTCGCCGCGGCGTCCCAGGCTCCTTGCGCGATGCATGGGCGGGGCGTCCTGGCGCAGGCTATACGCGGGACGCCCCGCCCGGGCGGACAGCTCCCAAGGAGGAATGATCCATGCCGAAGCCCGACGACCGCTCCGACAACGTCGAACGGCTGCAGGGGCACATCGAGCACACCTACGAGAACCTGGACGACGCCGAGGACATGCTCGCAGCACACGAGCACGAGATGCGCAGGGGCCAGGTCGGTGCGATCGAGGACAAGAACCGACGGCGCCGCGAGGCGATCGAAGGCTTCCGCGACGAGATCGAGGACGAGGCGCACCGCGGGGAGTAGCGGTCGGGGGCCGAGGCGGCCGCTAGTCGCTGGCCGCCTCGCCGCCGCGGCGCTCGTCGAGCCTGATCACCGGTCGGTAGGACGTCGTCACGGGCCCGCGGCGCATGAAGGCCTCGAGCTGCAGCACATACGCGAACCACTGGGCGAGGCCCATGAGCTGCGAGAACCAGGGCAGGGCGAAGGGATCCTGGTCGGCGCGTGCGAGCCGTTCGATGGCCGGCTTGTTGAGCAGCCCCTGAAGGGGCGAGCGCGAATCGGCGAGCACCTCGATGGCCCCTTGCCGGACCGTCTGGAGGAAGCGGGGATCCGGCGTCGACGGGTACGGACTCTTCGGCCGATCGACGACGTCGTCCGGCAGCACGCCGCGCAAGGCCTCGCGCAGGACGCCCTTGCGCTGGCCTTTCAGCATCTTGATGGACCAGGGGATGTTGAAGACGTATTCGACCAGCCGGTGGTCGCAGAAGGGAACCCGCACTTCAAGGCCGGACGCCATGCTCATGCGGTCTTTGCGATCGAGCAGGGTGGGCAAAAAGCGCGTGATGTTGAGGTGCAGGATCTCGCGCATGCGCGCCTCCGTCGGGTTCTCGCCCGCAAGGCGCGGAACTTCGTCGAGCGCTTCCTGGTAGCGGCGCTCGACGTAGGCGTCCGCGTCGAGGTAGCGGACGAAGTCCTGGTCGAGCAGCGCGAGCCGGTCCGCCTGGCGCAAGGCCCACGGGAAGGTCCGGGCCGCGAGCGCGTCGGGTCGCACGAACCAGGGATAGCCGCCGAACACCTCGTCGGCGGACTCGCCGGAGAGCGCGACGGTGGAACCTTCCTTGATGTGGCGGCAGAAGAGGTAGAGCGAGCTGTCGACGTCGGCCATGCCGGGCAGGTCCCTCGCCACCATGGCGTTCTCGAGCGCGTCGGCCGTCTCTTGGGCCCCCAGCGTCACGGTGCGGTGGTCCGTGCCGAGGTAGGTCGCCACCTTGGCCGCCCACGGGGCGTCGAGCGACGTCTGGAAGTCGGAGGGGCGGAAGTGTGCCGCCATGTCGGCGAACTCGACGGCCCAGGTGCGCAAGGGCGGCCTGCCGTCCCGCTTCAGCGCGGCGCTCGCGAAGGCCGCGACGGCGCTCGAGTCGAGGCCGCCGGAGAGCAGCGCGGAGACGCCGACGTCCGACACCAGCTGCCGCTCGATCGTGTCGCGCAGGAGGTCGCGCACGGTGGCTACGGTGGTGTCCACGTCGTCCGGGTGCTCGTGCGCCTGGAGCCTCCAGTAGCGCCACACCTCGGCGCCCTTGCGGCCGTAGCGCATGGCGTGGCCGGGCCGCAGCTCCGAGACGCCGCGGAAGACACCGTGGCCGGGGGTGCGCGCCGGGGCCATGAGGAAGATCTCGGAGAGCCCCTCGCGGTCCAGTTCCGGCGGTACCAGGGGATGGGCCAGCAGCCCCTTGAGCTCCGAGGCGAAGAGGAAGGCGTCCGGCCTGAGGGCGTAGAACAGAGGCTTCACGCCGAGCCGGTCGCGGGCGAGGAACAGTTCCTCGGTCTGCCGGTCCCAGATGGCGAAGGCGAAGATGCCGTTGAGGCGGGGCAGACAGTCTTCACCCCAGGCCGCGTACGCCGCCAGCAGTACCTCCGTGTCCGAGTGGCCGCGGAACTGGTAGCCTTTCTGGCGCAGAGGCCGCCTGAGCTCCTCGGTGTTGTAGAGCTCTCCGTTGTACACGATCGTGAGCTCGCGCCGGCCGTACCGCCGAGTCATGGGTTGGCCGCCGCCTTCGGGGTCGACGACGATCAGCCTGCGGTGGCCGAAGGCCGCGTGCCTCTGCAGCACGAGGCCGGCGTCGTCCGGGCCGCGCGGCGCGAGCGCGGCGGCCATACGCTCGAGGAGAGCGGCCTCCTGTCTCAGGTCTTTCTGCCAATCGATCCAGCCGGCGATTCCGCACACACCGCTTCGCCCCTCTTGGCACAGGTCTTGAGCCTGGACCGCGGGGCGTCGCCCGGGGTCCGTCGGCCTTCCGTACCGTATTGCGGCACGGGGCGAATGGTTCGCCCGCGCCCGGCCCAGGAGGGGGAGCATTGCCACTGAACGACCAAAGCCTCGAGCCGACCTACGTCGGCGTCGTCTATCCCTGGGAAGCCGACCATATGGGTCACATCAACATCGCGCGCTACGCCGAGATCTTCGACGCGGCCAACTGGGGCTTCTTCGCGAGGATCGGCCTCGGCCGCCCGTACTTCGAGGCGAGCGGCTACGGCATGGCGGCCCTGACGCAGGAGGCGACCTATCACAAGGAGCTCTTCCCCGGCGACACCGTCGCCGTCTTCACGGACCTCCTCGAGGTGCGGGAGAAGACGATTCGCTACCGTCACTATCTCAGGCTGAGAGAGAGCCTGGAGCTCGTGGCGACTTGCGAGTTCATCGCCGCGCACCTCGACCGCAGCGTGCGGCGCGCGACGCCGTTTCCCGCCGAGACCGCCGCGGCCTTGCGCAGCAAGGTCGTGACGCACCCCGCGTAGGGGGAGCGTAGGGAGGGGTTGGCCGCTTGCGGATCCTGATCGCGGGACTCGGCCTCATCGGCACATCCCTCGCCCTCGACCTGACGGCACTGGGACACGAGGTATCGGGTTACGACATTCGCCCTGAGCACCTGGCGGCCGCCGAGGCCCTCGGGGCGATCGGACACCGTCCGCCGGAGCCTGGGGGCGCTTACGACGCCATCGTGCTCGCGGCGCCGCCACGGGCCAGCATCGCCTTGCTGGAGCGTCCGTGGCGGGCGTCGCTCTGGCTGGACACGGGTTCCGTCAAGGGGCCGATCTGCGCCGCCGCCAAGGCCCTCGGACTGCCGTTCGTCGGCGGCCATCCCCTGGCGGGCAACGCGGGCGCAGGTCCCGCGAGCGCGAGCGCGGGGCTCTTCGCCGGGCGCGGCTTCGCGCTCTGTCCCGCGGGCGGGCCGGAGGCGCCGGCGGAAGACCTGGTTCGTTCGCTCGGCGCGAGACCGATCTGGCTCGATCCTCAGGACCACGACCGCCAGGTCGCGGCCTCCTCGCACCTGCCCTACGCCTTCAGCTGTGCCTTGGCGCTCTTGCTGAAGGACGCGCCCCCCGAACTCGTCGGTCCCGCGGCGGTCGAGATGCTGCGGGTGGCCACGAGTCCGACGGGGCTCTGGCAGGAGATCCTGGAACTGAACGAGGCCGCGCTGAACCTGGCCGGGCAGGAGATCGCGAAGAGGCTCGCCGAGACGGCGGCGGGCCTGCCTGAGGCGCTCCAGGCCGCGAGGGAGGCGGCGCGGCGCATGCGTGAAGAGGTGGAACATGGCCGTTAGTGCGGTGCGCGGCGCGACCATCGCCCGCGAGAACAGCCCCGAAGCGATCTGGGAGGCGACGGCGGAGCTCGTGCAGGCCCTGGTGGAGAAGAACGGCATCGTGGTCGACGAGGTGGTGGCCGCCTTCTTCACCATGACCCCCGATCTCGATGCCGCATTCCCCGCCTACGCGGCCCGTCGGCTCGGCTGGAACGACGTGCCGCTGCTCGGCGCCGTCGAGACGGCGGTGCCGGGCATGCCGGAGCGGATGATCCGCGTGCTGGTCGAGGTCGAGCGCCCCGAGCGCCAGCGCCTGAGGCCGGTCTACCTGCACGGCACCCTGGCCCTGCGGCCGGATCTGGCACCCGAGGCCTGAATCGACCTTCGGCGGCATCTGCTATCATGCGAGCAGGAAGCGGCCCAAGCCGCGCAGACGCGGCGGGCCGGGAGAAGGACGGGAAGACTTTGCAGGTCGTGGCGCTCGTAGGGCCGAGCGGCACCGGCAAGAGCCATCGGGCGTCTCTTGTCGCGATCCAGCGCGGCGCCGAGGCGATCATCGACGACGGACTCCTGGTGCGCGAGGGCAAGATCCTCGCCGGGGAGTCCGCGAAGCGTGCCCCGTCCAAGCTGGCCGCCGTGCGGCGCGCCATCTTCGCGGATCCCGAGGACGCCCAGGCGATGCGCCGGCGCCTCGGCGAGATCGCGCCGAAGCGCGTGCTGGTGCTCGGCACGTCGCTCGGCATGGTGCGGCGCATCTGCGAGGTGCTAGGCCTGCCGCAGCCGGCGGAAGTGGTGCACATCGAGGACATTGCGAGTCCGGAGGAGATCCTCCACGCCCAGCAGATCCGCCGCGAGCAGGGCAAGCATGTCATCCCGGCGCCGATCGTCGAGGTGAAGCGCACGTTCTCCGGCTACCTCGTCGACCCGCTGCGCTTCATCCTGCGCGGCAGCGGCGGCCAACGCCGCGCGATGGTGATCGAGAAGTCGGTTGTGCGACCGACCTGGAGCTACCTCGGTCGCTTCACGATCGACGACATGGCGGTGTCGGCGATCGCGGCCCACGCCGCGGAGGAAGTGGAAGGCATCGCGAAGGTGCGGCGCGTGGCGATGGAGACCTGGGCCGAAGGGCTCGTCCTGCACCTCGACGTCACGGTCGTGTTCGGCCACCACCTGCCGACCGCTCTCGGTCGCGCCCGCGACCGTGTGCGGCAGATGGTGGAGCAGATGACCGCGCAGAACGTGCTGACCGCCAACATCACGGCCCGGCGGGTGGAACTGCCGCAGGACGAGGAAGGCCGCCCCGCCGGCGAAGGCGCAACGAGACCTTAACTTTTTTCCGCCATGATGCGGACAAGGCCTCATCTGGCAGGGGAGGGACCGTGGTGGCCCGTCAGGGCACCGTCCTGATCGTCGAGGACGAGGAAGCGATCCGCGATCTGGTGGCGTTCCATCTCGAGACGGCGGGGTTCCAGGTGATCCAGGCCGAGGACGGCGAGGAGGGCCTGCGCCAGGCGCTCGACGAGGCGCCGGACCTCGTGCTCCTCGACCTGATGCTGCCGCGTCTGGACGGCGTCGCATTGCTGCGTGCCCTGCGGCGCCTAAGCCGCGTGCCGGTCATCATGCTCACGGCACGCACGGAGGAGGCGGACCGGGTGCGCGGGCTCGAGCTCGGCGCCGACGACTACGTCGGCAAGCCGTTCTCGCCGCGCGAACTCGTCGCCCGGGTCAAGGCGGTGCTGAGGCGCACCGATCCGCCGACCGACCGTCTGGCGGCCGGGGGCGTCGAGATCGACCTCCAGGCGCACCGCTGCTACGTGCAGGGGCGAGAGCGCGAGCTGACCCTGACCGAGTTCGGGCTGCTGCAGACCCTGATGGAGCGGCCGGGTCAGGTGCTGACCCGCGAGATGCTGCTCGAGAAGGTCTGGGGCTACGACTATTACGGCGACGCGCGCACGGTGGACGTGCACGTGCGCCATCTCCGGGAGAAGGTGGAGGCGGAACCCTCGCGCCCGCGACTGATCGAGACGGTGCGCGGCGTCGGCTACCGCTTCGCTCCGTGACGGCCGCCTGGCTGCTCGTCGGCATCCTCCTGGGGCTGGCGATCGGCGCCCTCCTGGCGATGCTGCTGCGGCGGCGCGCCCTGCGCGAGTTCGACCTCGCGCTGGGGGCGCTCGCGGCGCTGTCGTCGGGCAGGCAGCCCGAGCGGTTCTACGCGCCGCAGGGCAACCTCGCCGAGCGCGAGGAGAGGTTCAACGAGGTGCTGCAGCAGCTTGGCGAGCGCCTCGATGCCCTGGAGCTCGACCGCATGCGCTTTCTCGCGATCATTCGCAACCTGCGGTCCGGCGTGGTGCTGCTCGACGCGCGGCGCCGCGTGCAGGTGATCAATCCGGCGGCGGAACGCATCTTCGGCGTCTGGGCGCCGGAGGTGGAGCAGACCTACCATCTCGCCATGACCCACACCTACGCCCTCGAGTCCGCCCTGGACGAAGTGGAGAAGGGCGAGGTGCTGCAGCTCGAGCGGCGCGAGGCGGGTCGCACGCTGCAGATCGACCTCGCGCCGGTGCCCGGTACGGGCGGCACGCTGCTCGTGGTGCACGACGTCACGGAGGAGCGGCGCCTTTTGGAGATCCGCAGCCAGTTCGTGGCCAACGTGTCGCACGAGCTGCGGACGCCGCTCACGGTGCTCGGGGGCTTCGCCGAGACCCTCCTGGACGGCGCCGTGGACGAGGGGCACCGCCAGAGGTTCCTGCGGCATATCGCGGAGGAGACGAGGCGGCTTTCGCTGCTGGTCGACGACCTCTTGCGCCTCGCCGCGATCGAGAGCGGGCGCGAGCGTCCCGAGCGGACCCGGGTGGACATCCTGGAGCTGGCGCGGGCGGTCGCGGAGCGCTACGGCCCCGAGACCCAGGCCCGCGGCGTCGCGCTCGGGGTGGAGGGCCAACCGGCCATGGCGATCACCGACCGCGATCGCATCGAGGGCATCCTGATCTCCTTGATCGACAACGCCGTCAAGTACACGCAGGACGGCGGTCATGTCACGGTGCGGGTGAGCGCCGCGGCCGGCCAGGCCGAACTGACGGTGGCGGACGACGGTCCCGGCATCCCTGAGGCCGACCTGCCGCACATCTTCGAGCGCTTCTACCGCGTGGACCGCTCGCGCCAGCGCGCGACGGGCGGATCGGGCCTCGGGCTTGCCATCGCGCGCCATCTCGCGCTCTCCGTCGGCGCCGAGCTGACCGTCGAGAGCGAGCTTGGGCGCGGCAGCGCGTTCCACCTGCGCATACCGGGCATGGCCAAGGCCACCGATGCATAGGTCGGGAGCGCGGAGGGCTGCCTTTGCAGCGCTTTCTCGACTTCTGGCGGATCGGGCTCGCCCTGCTTTCGTTGGTCATT
>JAJZIE010000107.1 GCA_021810725.1 Bacillota bacterium
GATCGCCGCCGTCAGCGTCGTCTTCCCGTGGTCGATGTGCCCGATCGTCCCCACGTTCACGTGTGGCTTCGTCCGCTCGAACTTCTTCTTCGCCATCGCTCGGAACCTCCTCTAAAAGTCTCGGATCAGGCTTTTCCGCCGCTGCGCGCCTTCTGGATCTCCTCGGCGACGCTCTTCGGAACCTCGTCGTAGTGGTCGAACTGCATCGTGTAGACGCCGCGACCCTGGGTGCGGGAGCGCAGGTCCGTCGCGTAGCCGAACATCTCGGCCAGCGGCACGAAGCCGCGGATGACCTGGGCGTTGCCACGCGCCTCGAGTCCCTCGATGTGGCCGCGGCGGCCGTTGAGGTCCCCGATCACGTCGCCCATGTACTCCTCCGGCACCGTGACCTCGACCTTCATGATCGGCTCGAGCAGCACAGGGCCTGCCTTGCGCGCGCCGTCCTTGAAGGCCATCGAACCCGCGATCTTGAACGCCATCTCCGAGGAGTCGACCTCGTGGTAGGAGCCGTCGTAGGCCTCGACCTTGACGTCCACGACCGGATAGCCGGCCAGGACGCCCGTCTCCATGGCCTCGCGCACGCCGGCTTCGACGGCCGGCACGTACTCCCTCGGCACTACGCCGCCCACGATCTTGTTCTCGAAGACGAAGCCGCCGCCCGGTTCCAGCGGCGAGATGCGCAGCCAGATGTGACCATACTGGCCGTGACCGCCGGTCTGGCGCACGAAGCGGCCCTCCGACTCGACCTGCCGCCGCAGGGTCTCGCGGAACGCGACCTGCGGCTTGCCGACGTTCGCCGCCACCTTGAACTCCCTGAGCAGCCGGTCGACGATGATCTCGAGATGGAGCTCGCCCATGCCCGAGATGATGGTCTGCGCCGACTCCGGGTCGGTGTGCATGCGGAAGGTCGGATCCTCCTCGGCCAGCTTGGCGAGGCTTGCGCCCATCTTGTCCTGGTCGGCCTTCGTCTTCGGCTCGATCGCCACCGAGATGACCGGCTCGGGGAAGGTCATGGCCTCGAGCACGATCGGCTGCTCCTCGACGCAGAGCGTGTCCCCCGTCGAGGTGTCGCGGAGCCCCACGGCGGCGGCGATGTCGCCGGCCGTGACCTCCTGGATCTCCTCGCGGTGGTTCGCGTGCATCTGCAGGATGCGGCCAACGCGCTCGCGCTTGCCCTTGGTCGAGTTGTAGACGTAGGAGCCGGCCTGGAGCTTTCCGGAGTAGACCCGGAAGAACGCCAGCTTGCCGACGTAGGGGTCGGTCATGATCTTGAAGGCGAGCGCCGAGAACGGCTCCTCATCCGAGGACTGGCGCGTCAGGGCTTCCTCCGTGCCCGGCACGGTGCCCTGCACCGGCGGGACGTCGAGCGGTGACGGCAGATAGTCGACGATCGCGTCCAGGAGGGGCTGCACGCCCTTGTTGCGGTAGCTAGAACCGCAGAGCACCGGGGTGATCTGCGACTGCACCGTGCCCTTGCGCAGGCCGTCGACCAGTTCCTCCGCCGAGATCTCCTCGCCCTCGAGGTAGCGCTCGAGGTACGCTTCGTCGAACTCGACAGCGGCCTCCACCAGCTTGTGACGGTACTCCTGCGCGATCTCCGCCATGTCGGCGGGGATCTCGCGCTCCTCGACCTTCTGGCCCAGGTCGTCCTCGTAATAGAGCGCCTTCATGTGCACGAGGTCCACGATGCCGCGGTACTGGTCCTCGGTGCCGATCGGCAGCTGCACGGCCACCGGTCGCGCCCCGAGGCGGTCCACCATCATGTCCATCGTGCGGAAGAAGTCTGCGCCGACGATGTCCATCTTGTTGACGTAGGCGATGCGCGGCACGCGGTAGCGGTCCGCCTGGCGCCACACCGTCTCGGACTGCGGCTCGACGCCGCCCTTCGCGTCGAACACCGCGACGGCCCCGTCGAGGACGCGCAGGCTGCGCTCGACCTCCACGGTGAAGTCCACGTGTCCGGGCGTATCGATAATGTTGATGCGAACGTCGCGCCAGAAGCATGTGGTAGCAGCGGAGGTAATGGTGATCCCCCGCTCCTGCTCCTGCACCATCCAGTCCATGGTCGCCGCGCCCTCGTGCACCTCGCCCATGCGATGCACACGTCCCGTATAGAACAGGATGCGCTCGGTCGTCGTCGTCTTCCCGGCATCGATGTGCGCCATGATGCCGATATTTCTAACCCGCTCGAGCGGGTACGTCCGGGGCACGGCGGTCTGCTTGCCCCCGGCGGAAGCCATCCTGCTCACCTCGTTTGCCTTGGTCTCGGTTCCAGTATGCCCGCGGCCTACCAGCGGTAGTGCGCGAACGGACGGTTGGCTTCCGCCATGCGGTGAACCTCTTCCTTGCGCTTGACGGCGCCGCCGGCACCCTGGCTCGCCTCAACGAGCTCGCGGGCGAGGCGCTCGACCTGGGAGCGCTCGGAACGGGCGCGGGAGTAGTTGACGATCCAGCGCAGCGCGAGCGAGGTCCGGCGCTCCGGACGCACCTCGACAGGCACCTGGTAGGTCGAACCGCCGACCCGGCGCGGCTTGACCTCCACCGCCGGCATCGCGTTCTTGATCGCCGCCTCGAAAACCTCGAGGGCGGGCTTCTCGGTCATCTCCTCGGCGCGCTTGAGCGCTGCGTAGAGGATGCTCTGGGCCTTGGCCTTCTTGCCGTCGTACATCAGCTTGTTGGTCAGACGAGTGACCATCTCGCTCTGGTAGACGGGATCCGGCAGCACAGAACGCTGCGGAACACTGCCCTTGCGCGGCACGCGGTCTGCCTCCCTTACTTCTTGCCCGGTCGCTTGGCGCCGTACTTGCTGCGGCCCTGGGCCCGCTTCTGCACGCCGGCGGCGTCGAGCGCACCACGCACGATGTGGTAGCGGACACCTGGCAGGTCCTTGACACGGCCACCGCGCACGAGCACGACCGAGTGCTCCTGCAGGTTGTGGCCGATGCCCGGAATGTAGGCCGTAACCTCCTCACCGTTGGTGAGGCGTACACGCGCGATCTTCCGCAGGGCCGAGTTCGGCTTCTTCGGCGTCGTCGTGCGCACCTGGGTGCACACGCCGCGCCGCTGCGGGGACCCCTGCAGGGCAGGCGCCTTGGACTTGTGGTGCACAGCCTTGCGGCCGTGGCGGACGAGCTGGCTAATGGTCGGCACCGGATTCCCCTCCTCCAATCAGCGCGGCGGCCGCGGCACCGACGTCGATGCCGCAGGCGCGCCCCAAGATCTGCATGCTCTCCACCTCAACCACCTCGACACCGGCGTCCATGGCCTGCTGGCGCACAGGGCCCGTCACGTGGTCATCGGCGTCCCGAGCGATGTACACGCGCTGCGCGTCACCCTGGGACAGGTGCTTGAGCGTCTCCCTGGCGCCCACCGCGCGGCGGCGGGCCTGCCTGAGGTCCTCCAAAGGTCGCTCTCACTCCTGAAGACAGACACTCGTATAGTGTACTGTCGTGTGAAAATGCTGTCAATCGGCGGTTTCACGTCCGATCGGCTCTTGCGGCGCGTCCTCGCCAGGCGGCGTAAATGCGACCCGAATGCCGCGATAACGCCCCATGCCCGTGCCGGACGGCACCAGCTTGCCGATGATCACGTTCTCCTTGAGTCCCAGCAGCGGATCGGAGCGACCGTTGATCGCAGCCTCCGTCAGCACGCGCGTCGTCTCCTGGAAGGAGGCGGCCGAGAGGAACGAATCGGTCGCGAGGGATGCCTTCGTGATGCCGAGCAGAACCGGGCGCGCCACCGCGGGCTCGCCACCGGCGGCCATGGCCTGGACGTTCTCCGCCTCGAAGGTGAAGACGTCGACCAGCCCGCCCGGCAGAAGCCCGGTGTCGCCCGCGTCCTCTACCTTCACCTTGCGCAGCATCTGCCGCACCATGACCTCGATGTGCTTGTCGTTGATGTCCACGCCCTGCAGGCGGTAGACGCGCTGCACCTCGTGCACCAGGTAGACCTGGACACCGCGCAGCCCGCGCACGCGCAGGAGGTCGTGCGGGTTGATCGAGCCTTCCGTGAGGACGTCGCCGGCGGTCACCTGCGCGCCGTCGCGCACCGCAAGACGCGAACCGTAGGGGATGGCGTAGGTCTGCACCTCGCCGTCGGCGGCGCGGACGTCGATCTCGCGGCGGCCTTCGCTGTCGCGGATCTTCACTTCGCCGTCGACTTCCGTGATCACGGCCTGGCCCTTCGGCTTGCGGGCCTCGAAGAGCTCCTCGACCCTCGGTAGACCCTGGGTGATGTCGTCACCCGCGACGCCGCCGGTGTGGAACGTGCGCATCGTGAGCTGCGTGCCCGGCTCGCCGATCGACTGTGCGGCGATGATGCCGACCGCCTCGCCCACGTCGACCTCGTTGCCCGTCGCGAGGTTGCGGCCGTAGCAGGCCTGGCAGACCCCGAAGCGGGACTTGCAGGTCAGGACGGAGCGGATCGCCACCTCGCTGATGCCCGCGTCGACGATGCGCTGGGCGTCGACGTCCGAGATCATCTCGCCGCCCTTCGCGAGCACCTCGCCCGTCTCCGGGTGGGTGATGTCGTTCAGGGCCGTGCGCCCCGCGATGCGGTCGAGGAGGTTCTCGATGCTCTCGGTACCCTCACGGATCTCCGACACGAGGATGCCGGTCCTGGTGCCGCAGTCCTCCTCGCGCACGATCACGTCCTGCGAGACGTCCACGAGGCGGCGCGTCAGGTAACCGGAGTCCGCGGTGCGCAGAGCGGTGTCGGCGAGACCCTTGCGGGCGCCGTGCGTCGACGTGAAGTATTCGAGCACCGTCAGGCCCTCGCGGAACGAGGCCCGGATCGGCAGCTCGATGATGCGGCCGGACGGGTCGGCCATCAGGCCGCGCATGCCGGCGAGCTGGCTGATCTGCTGGACGTTACCGCGCGCGCCCGAGATGGCCATCATGTAGACCGGGTTGAACCGGTCGAGGCTGTTCATGAGCGCGTTGGTGACTTCCTTCTTGGCCCAGTCCCAGACGTCGATGACGCGCTGGTAGCGCTCGTCGTCCGTGATCAGACCGCGGCGGAACTGTCCTTCGATCTTCTCCACGCGGCTCTCGGCCTCGTGCAGGATCTTCTCCTTGTCGCCCGGCACCTGGATGTCCGAGATGCCGATCGTGGTGCCGGCCACCGTCGCGTAGTGGAAGCCGAGCTCCTTGATGCCGTCGAGCACGTTGGCCGTCTGCGCCGTGCCGAAGAGGCGGTAGGTCTCGGCGACCAGGGCCGAGAGCTCCTTGCGTCCGACGACGCGGTTCTGGTAGCCGAGTTCGGGCGGCAGCTTCTCGTTGAGGATCAGGCGACCGAGCGTCGTCTGCAGGCGGCTGCCATCCGGCATGCGCACCTGGATCTTGGCGTGCAGGCTCAAAACGCGCTCCTGGTACGCCCGCAGGGCCTCGTCGATGCCCGTGACGACCATACCCTCGCCAGGCGCGCCCTCGCGCTCGATGGTGAGGTAGTAGCAGCCGAGCACCATGTCCTGCGTCGGCGTGACGACCGGGCGGCCGTCCTTCGGGTTCAGGATGTTGTGCACCGAGAGCATCAGGATGCGCGCCTCCGCCTGCGCCTCCGCCGACAGCGGCACGTGCACGGCCATCTGGTCGCCGTCGAAGTCGGCGTTGTAGGCGGTGCAGACGAGCGGGTGGATCTTGATCGCACGGCCCTCGACGAGGATCGGCTCGAACGCCTGGATGCCCAGGCGGTGCAAGGTCGGAGCGCGGTTCAGCAGGACCGGGTGCTCGCGGATGACGTCCTCGAGGACGTCCCAGACCTCCGCCCGCGCACGCTCCACCATGCGCTTCGCGGACTTGATGTTGTGCGCGAAGCCGTCTTTCACGAGCCGCTTCATCACGAAGGGCTTGAAGAGCTCGAGCGCCATCTGCTTCGGCAGGCCGCACTGGTTGAGGTGCAGCGTCGGGCCGACGACGATGACGGAGCGGCCGGAGTAGTCGACGCGCTTACCGAGAAGGTTCTGGCGGAAGCGGCCCTGCTTGCCCTTGAGCATGTCGGAAAGGGACTTCAGCGGGCGGTTGCCGGGGCCCGTGACCGGGCGGCCGCGCCGGCCGTTGTCGATCAGGGCGTCGACGGCCTCCTGCAGCATGCGCTTCTCGTTGCGCACGATGATGTCCGGCGCGCCGAGGTCCAAAAGCCTCTTGAGGCGGTTGTTGCGGTTGATCACGCGGCGGTAGAGGTCGTTGAGGTCGGAGGTCGCGAAGCGGCCGCCGTCGAGTTGCACCATCGGCCTGAGGTCGGGCGGGATCACCGGAATGACGTCGAGCACCATCCACTCGGGGCGGTTGCCGCTCTGGCGGAAGGCCTCGACCACCTCGAGCCGGCGGATCGCGCGGATGCGGCGCTGACCGGACGAGGAGCGGAGCTCCTGGCGGAGCTCGCCGCCCATCGCGTCGAGGTCCATGCCCTCGAGGAGTTCCTTGATCGCCTCGGCGCCCATGCCGGCGCGGAAGCCCTGGCCGTACTTCTCGCGGTACTCCCGGTACTCGTTCTCCGTCAGAAGCTGCTTCTCCATGAGCGGCGTCGTGCCCGGGTCGATGACGATGTAGCTCGCGAAGTAGAGCACCTTCTCGAGCGCCCGCGGGGACATGTCGAGAATGAGCCCCATGCGCGACGGGATGCCCTTGAAGTACCAGATGTGCGACACGGGGGCCGCGAGCTCGATGTGGCCCATGCGCTCGCGGCGCACCTTGGCGCGGGTCACCTCGACGCCGCAGCGGTCGCAGACGATGCCCTTGTAGCGCACGCGCCGGTACTTTCCGCAGTGGCACTCCCAGTCGCGGGTCGGTCCGAAGATCTTCTCGCAGAAGAGACCCTCGCGCTCTGGCCGCAAGGTGCGGTAGTTGATCGTCTCGGGCTTCTTGACCTCGCCCTTCGACCATTCGCGGATCTGCTCGGGCGACGCAAGGCCAATGCGCATCGAGTCGAAGTAGTTGACGTCGATCGTCCGCGTGACGCCAGGGTTCATTCTTCGCCCTCCTCGCTGTCGCCCAGGGCGGCCTCTTCGTCGAACTCGCCTTCGAGTTCATCCTCGATCGGGCCAGGCCCGTCCACCGTGTCCACGTCCTCCGCGGCTCCGCCGCCCTCCTCGGGCAACGCGGGCTCGCCGCGCAGGTCGAGATCCAGGTCGCGCGCCGTCTCGACGATGTCGTCGTCGAACTCGCGGATCTCGATCTCCTGGTTCTCCTCGTTCAGGACCTTGACGTCGAGGCCAAGGCTCTGCAGTTCCTTCATGAGCACCTTGAACGACTCGGGGACGCCAGGCTCCGGCACGTTCTCGCCCTTGACGATGGCCTCGTACGTGCGCACGCGGCCCACGACGTCGTCGGACTTGACCGTGAGGAGCTCCTGGAGGGTGTAGGCCGCGCCATACGCCTCGAGCGCCCAGACCTCCATCTCGCCGAAGCGCTGGCCGCCGAACTGGGCCTTGCCGCCCAGGGGCTGCTGCGTGACGAGGGAGTAGGGGCCGGTGGAGCGGGCGTGGATCTTGTCGTCGACGAGGTGCGCGAGCTTCAGCATGTAGACGTAGCCCACCGTGACCTCGTTGTCGAACGGCTCGCCGGTACGCCCGTCGCGGAGACGCGTCTTGCCGCTGCGCGGCAGCTTCGCCTCCTCGAGTTCGTCGAGGATGTTGTCCTCGTTGGCGCCGTCGAAGACCGGCGTCGCCATGTGCATGCCGAGCGCGTGCGCCGCCCAGCCGAGGTGCGTCTCGAGCACCTGGCCGATGTTCATGCGCGAGGGGACGCCGAGCGGGTTCAGCACGATCTCGATCGGCGTGCCGTCCGGCAGGAACGGCATGTCCATCTCCGGCAGGATGCGCGCGATGACGCCCTTGTTGCCGTGCCGGCCGGCCATCTTGTCGCCCTCGGAGATCTTGCGCTTCTGCGCGATGTAGACACGCACCAGCTGGTTGAGGCCCGGCGACAGCTCGTCGCCGTTCTCGCGGGAGAATACCTTGACGTCGACGATGATGCCGCTCTCGCCGTGCGGCACGCGCAGCGAGGTGTCGCGCACCTCGCGCGCCTTCTCGCCGAAGATCGCGCGGAGCAGGCGCTCCTCGGCCGTGAGCTCGGTCTCGCCCTTGGGCGTCACCTTGCCCACCAGGATGTCGCCTGTTCGAACCTCGGCGCCGATGCGGATGATGCCGCGGTCGTCCAGGTCCTTCAGGGCGTCCTCGCCGACGTTGGGGATGTCGCGCGTGATCTCCTCGGGCCCAAGCTTCGTGTCGCGCG
>JAJZIE010000108.1 GCA_021810725.1 Bacillota bacterium
CGCATCGTGCGCCAGGCGCTCGACAACCTGCCCGGGGGGCCGGTGGTCGTCGACGATGGCCTTGTCGCCCTGCCGCCAAAGTATGGCGTCTACACCAACATCGAGAATCTGATGGACCACTTCAAGCTGATCATGGACGGGCATGGCATCCGCCCGCCGGTCGGGGAGGTCTACGGCTACAGCGAAGCGGCGAACGGCGAACTCGGCTTCTACATCGTGAGCGACGGCGGCCAGCGACCCTATCGGGTCAAGGTGCGCCCGCCCTCCTTTGCCATCTACCAGGCCTTCCCCCAGATGATCCGCGGCATGAACCCCGCGGACGTCGTGGCCACGTTGGGCAGCCTGAATATCATCGCGGGGGAAAGCGAGCGATAGCCATGCTGACAAGCGAGGGACTAGAGGAAATCGAGGCGACCAGGGCCGAGGAGCCTTCGGCGCGCCACGCGCTCCTCACGGCTCTTCGGGTGACGCAGCGCGAGCGCCACAAGGTGGGCCCCGAGGAGATCGAATACATCGCGGGCCTGCTTGGCCTCAGCCCCGCCATCGTCGAAGGCGTGGCCCGTTTTTATGACCAGATCACCGCAAGCCCAACGGGCCAGCACATCGTGCGCGTCTGCGGCGGCATCACCTGCTACCTCAGCCAGAGCGACCGCGTGGCGCAAGACCTTAAGGGCTTTCTCGGCATCGCGGACGGCGAAGAGACCTCCCCGGACGGCGAGTTCACGGTGCGGCTCGTCGAGTGCATCGGCGACTGCGACCACGCGCCTGCCGGCATGCTCGACGACCGCTTCGTGGGTCCCCTGGACGAGCGGGCCCTGCGCACGATCTCCGAGCGCTGAGGAGGTGGCGGCATGGCAGATTTCCTGACCCGGCACACCAAGGACCCCGCGCAGAAGAAGCTCGACACGGCCCGCGGACGCGGCGCCTACGAAGGCTTCCGCCGCGCCCTCGCCATGTCGAGGCAGGAGGTGGTGGCGGAGATCGACGCCTCCGGCCTCAGGGGTCGCGGCGGCGCCGGCTTCCCGACCGGGCGCAAGTGGTCCTTCATCCACGCCAAGGAGGGGCAGAGCGTCTACCTCCTCTGCAACGCCGACGAGAGCGAACCCGGCACCTTCAAGGACCACCACCTCATGACCTTCGACCCGCACCTGGTGCTGGAGGGCGTTGCGGTCGGCGCCTACGCGATCGGCGCCCATCGTGCCTACATCTACCTGCGCGGCGAGTACGCCTCGATCGCCGAGACTCTCGCCGCGGCGCTCAGGGAGGCCACGGCGGCCGGCATCATCGGCCAAAGCTGCCTCGGCTCCGGCTACGACCTCAGCGTCGGCCTGCAGCTCGGCGCCGGGGCCTACATCTGCGGCGAGGAGACGGGCCTCATCCAGTCGCTCGAGGGCAAGCGCGCCTACCCGCGCGTGCGGCCGCCCTTCCCGGCGGTGCATGGCTTCCTGCGCGAACCGACCGTCGTCAACAACGTCGAGACCCTGGCCTGCGCGGCCCGCATCATGGCGGAGGGAGCAGAGGCCTTCGCCAGACTCGGCACGAGACAGAGCGCAGGCACGAAGCTGATCAGCGTCAGCGGCGCCGTCGAGCGGCCAGGGGTCTACGAAGTGGAGATGGGCTATCCGCTGATGCAGTTCCTGTCCCACGAGGCCGGCGGCATCTCGGGCGGCCGCCGGCTCAAGGCGATCATCCCCGGCGGCACGTCGGTGCCCGTCCTCACCGCCGAGGAGGCCGCCCCGCTCACCATCGACTACGAGTCGATGCTCTCTGCCGGCACGATGCTCGGCAGCGGCGGCATGATCGTGTTCGGCGACGGCACCTCGATGCCGCACGCGCTTCTGCGCATCGCGGAGTTCTACGCCCACGAATCCTGCGGCGAGTGCACGCCGTGCCGCGAGGGCACCGGCTGGATGGCCTGGGTCTTGCGCCGCCTGCTCGCGGGCGAGGGCAGGCCGGGCGACCTCGGGCTTCTGCTGCGCGTCGGCGACAACATCGAAGGGCGGACGATCTGCGGGCTCGGCGACGCGTCGGTGCAGCCGGTGCGCAGCTTCATCCGCAAGTTCCGCCAGGAATTCGAGGCCCTCGCGCCCCTGCCGGTGGCCTTCCCCGCCTGGCAGCTCCATGGCCATGGTCCCAGGACGGGGCGCTTCGGCCCGCCGGTCGAGGAAGCCGCGCAGTCCCAGCCCGTCGAGGGTCCGCCGGACTACGTCTTGTGAAGGAGGCTGACGGCCCGTGCCGATCGTGACGATCGACGGCAGGCAGATCGAGGTCGAGCCGGGTACGAGCGTGATCCAGGCGGCGGACCAGCTCGGCGTGGAGATCCCTCGCTTCTGCTACCACCCGGACCTGGAGCCGGAAGGCAACTGCCGCATGTGCCTCGTCGAGGTCGACGGCTTTCCGAAGCCCGTCGTGGCCTGCGCGACGCCGGTCGTCGACGGCATGGTGGTGAAGACGCCGCACACGAGCCCTGTGGCGTCGCGGGCTGTGCGAGGCGTGCTCGAGTTCCTGCTGGTGAACCACCCGATCGACTGCCCGATCTGCGACAAGGCCGGCGAGTGCTCGCTGCAGGACTTCTACATGCACCCGGACTACGGCCAGCACAGGAGTCACGTCGATTCGAAGGAGAAAGTCCACAAGGCCAAGCGGGTCGATCTCGGTCCGCGCATCGTGCTCGACGCCGAGCGCTGCGTGATGTGCTCGCGCTGCGTGCGCTTCTCGGAGAACGTCACGGGCTACGCTGAACTGCAGTTCATCCGGCGGGGCAACCACGTCGAGCTCGTGTCGTTCGAGGAGCAGGCGCTGCAGGACCCCTACGCGGGCAACTTCGCCGACATCTGCCCCGTGGGGGCGCTCCTCTCGCGGGACTTCCGCTTCAAGCGCCGCGTCTGGAAGCTCGACTACACAAGCTCGATCTGCGCAGGTTGCAGCACTGGCTGCAACCTGCGCATCGACCACTACGACGGCCACATCGAACGGCTGATCCCTCGCCGCAACCCGGACGTCAACCGCAGCTGGCTCTGCGACGAGGGGCGCCTGAGCTACAAGCAGCTCGCGATGGCGCCGCGCGTCACGCACCCGCATCAGGACGGCGAGAAGGCGCTCTGGGTCAAGGTGACGGCCGCGGCCGACGAGCTCCTGCGCGCCGGGACCCTCGGCAAGGGCCTGCCGCTCGCGGCGCTCGCCTCGGCCTCCGCCACCAACGAGACGCTGTGGCTCTTCAGGCGCTACGTCGAGGCGGCCTTCCCCCGGCATCTCCTCGAGTTCCGCCTCGCGCAGGAGACGGAGGCGGTCCGCGAGCGGCAGGACAAGCTTTTGCGCCGTATCGACAAGCACCCGAACACCATGGGCGCCCTCCACCTCGGCTACACGGCCGGCATGGGGCTCGAGGGTCTGGTCCGTGAGGCAGAAGCGGGCCGCCTGGGCGCCCTTCTCATGCTCTACTACCCGCCGCTCGTCGGCGAGGAATCCGAGGAGACGAAGGATCGCATCCGGCGCCTGCTGGAGCTCGCCCAAGAGAGCGTCCTCCTGACGACGCACCACCTCCCCTATCTCGCCGGGGCCAAGATCCTGCTGCCGGTCGCGGCCTGGTCCGAGGAGGAAGGCACCTACACGAACTACCAGGGCACGGTCCAGCATGCGAACGGGGCCGTCGGCTCCCCCAGCGCCGCGAGGCCCGCCGCGGAAGTGCTCGGTGACCTGATGCGGCAGGCGACGTACGGCCGGCCCGAGACCGAACCAGGACGGGTGTTCGCGGAGATCGCCGAGAAGGTGCCGGCCTTCCGCGGCCTGCGCTACAAGGAGCTCGCCAGTCGCCTCGCGACGGCGTACCCGCCCGAAGGGAGGATGCCCTATGGCAAAGACGGCTTCACGGGTCATTGACGTCCGAGCGGAGGCGGAGAGGAAGTCGGCGGGACTGCGCAGCACGACAGGCACCCTCGCCGGTCTCGAGGTCACGCTGCGCAATATGGTCCGCCCGCAGCACGTCACGATCCAGTACCCCGAGCAGCGCAAGGCCTATTCCCGCCGCTTTCGCGGCGTCCACGTCCTGACCCTGCGCGAAGACGGGAGCCTCAAGTGCACCGCCTGCTACCTCTGCGAGACGGTCTGCCCGGCGCAGTGCATCTCGATCGACGCCAAGGACGTCGACGACCCCCGTATCGAGAAGGCGCCGTCCCGCTACGAGATCGATCTGGCGCGCTGCATCTTCTGCGGCTTCTGCGTCGAGGCATGCCCCGAGGAAGCCCTGATCATGAGCCGCGAGTATGACCTCGCAGTGACCGCCCGAGATCCCGAAACCCTGACCTACGGCATCGAGGACTTCACCGAGCGGCCGCAAATCGCGTTCTACGGAGCGGGGTTCAGGCCCCACCCGGAATATCCGCTTGTGGAGAGCTATGTGCCTGGCGAGCGGGACGGCACGCCCGAACGCTGAGGCCCGGGTTTCCGCCCCGGCCGCCAGGGCGCTTAGGCTACGCCTCCAGAGGTTGGCGGCCGAGGACCTGAGCCACCAGGCCGAGGAAGACGACGATCCACGCCGCATACGCGATCCAACTGAAGCCCCAGGCGAGCGGCGGCAGCCACGGCAACCCCGCGATCCGCCCGAAGAACTCGGTCGCGGTGGTGTACATGCCAAGCGGAAAGACGAGGCTCCAAAGCGCCGGCTCGTAGACGAGCGGCGCCCTGCCGCGGCCGTAGCGCCAGACACCGAACAGCACGAGCGCCGGGATCCAGAAGCTGCCGAAGGCCCAGAGCATGAAGGAGACGCCGACCACCACCGGCTCGATCACGCGGAGCTCGCCCGGCAGGGGCAGGGCGAGGAGCCGGGCCCCGGCGAGGACGGTGATGGCCGTCGCGCCCATGTTGATCCAGTAGGGCGGGGTGAGTTCGGAGCCCGTCATCGGCGCAAGCAGCAGGCGCGCGGTGATGATCGCCATGAGGACCAGGTAGAGGACCGCGCCGATGCCCCAGAACATCGCCGCGATGAACGCGAGGAGGGCGCCGTCGTAGGGGCCCTGCGCCGAGAAGACGGACGCGGCGGTCGAGACCGACTGCGTCGCCACGACCCAGATCAGCCAGGACGCGTTGACGCTCGGCCCGAGCCGGCGCTCCTGCGAGCCCAGCATCAACCCGACCGGAATCGTGTACGTCAGATAGAGCCAGGACGCCCCGCCGATCGCGCCGAGAATCAGGGCGATACGCAGTTCCCCGGCGGCGACGTAGCGCACGGCGAGGACGTTCGAGGCCGCGACGAAGGTGAAGAAACCGAATGCCCGGCCGGGCGCGCCGAGGTCCTCGCGCATCTCTGCGGGGCAAAGGGCCATGCGCGCGAGATAGAGCGCGGCGAGCAGGACGTACCCGATGGTGGCGACGAGCAGCAGAAGGTCCGAGAAGGTCTGCAGCATGAAGAGCGAAGCGGCGGTCGAGACGATGCCGGTCGCCATGACAAATGCGAAGTATCCGGGGTAGAGGTGGCGCAAGGCTCCAAGCGGAGCGGGCCGGGCAGGCCGCAAACCGATCCTGTCCGCCGGCGTCCCTCCGCCCCGAGGCCGGGCAGCGTCTCTCGCGCGCAGGGCACCTCAGCCACCCTTCATGCAAAGGCCGCATCAAGGCTCCAACACCCTGAGCATGCGCAGAATCCCCGGGCTTGACCCCCGTGCGTCCAGACCCGCCGCCTTCCCTCAGCTGGCGTACTCGCCTGCGACCCAGTGGCCGGGAGACACCTCGCGAAGCGTGAACCCTTCGCCGCCCTGGGTGGCCCAGGCCGGTCGAGGTCGGTCGAGGTCCTCCAGCGAGTCGATCCGCAGATCGTCGCGGCGCGCATGCGGATCCGGGACGGGAACGGCGGAGAGCAGCGTGCGCGTGTACGGGTGGAGCGGGTTCTCGTAGAGCTCGTCCGTTTCCGCGAGCTCCACCAGGCGCCCGAGGTACATCACGCCGACGCGGGTGGAGATGTGGCGCACCACCGAGAGGCCGTGGGCGATGAAGAGGTAGGTCAGGCCGAGCTCCCGCTGCAGGTCCACCAGCAGGTTGATGATCTGGGCCTGCACCGAAACGTCGAGAGCCGAAACGGCCTCGTCCGCGACGATCAGCTTGGGGTTCAGGGCGATCGCCCGCGCGATGCCGATCCTCTGGCGCTGGCCTCCGGAGAACTCGTGCGGGTAGCGGGTCAGCCAGCGCGGGTCGAGGCCCACCTGCCGCATCAGCTGCGCCACGCGCTCCTCCTTCGCCCTGCCGGTGAGGAGATGGTGGATCTCGAGCGGCTCGCCGATGATCTCGCCCACGTTGAGACGCGGGTCGAGCGACGCGTAGGGATCCTGGAAGATGACCTGCACGTCGCGGCGCAGCTGCCTCAGATCCCGCGGCGACAGCGCCGCGAGATCGCGGCCCTCGAACTTGACCTGCCCGCCCGTCGCCTCCTGCAGGCGCAGGAGCACGCGGCCGAGCGTCGACTTGCCGCAGCCGGACTCGCCGACGAGGCCGAGTGTCTCGCCGGGATAGATCTTGAAGGAGACGCCGTCGACGGCCCGCACGTAGTCCCTCGTCCGGTTCAGGAGGCCGCCCTTGATCGGGAAGTACTTCTTGATCTCCGTCACTTCGAGCAGCGGCTCGGCGCCGCTTTCGGCCGGCCGTACCGCCTGCCCCGGCTGTCCCTCGATCCTGGCCGTCGCCAGGCCGGGCTCATAGTTGTACCAGGTGGCCACGAGGTGCCCGTCGCCCTTGGGATCGGTGAGCGCGGGGTCCCGCGTGCGTGTGAACTTCTGGACGACATAAGGACAGCGCGGAGTGAAGCGGCCCTCGAGGTTCGGCAGTCTCTGGCCGCGGCTGCCGTCCATGCGCGGCACGCAGTCCAGGAGGCCCGCCGTGTAGGGATGGTACGGCTGGTCGAAGATCCGCTCGGTCTCCCCCACCTCGACGACCTTGCCCCCGTACATCACGACGATGCGGTCGGCCATCTCCGCCGCGACGCCCATGTCGTGGGTGATCAGCAGGATGGACATGCCGAGCTCCCGGGCTAGCCTGCGCAACAGCGCCAGGATCTGCGCCTGCGTCGTCACGTCGAGCGCCGTGGTGGGCTCGTCCGCGATCAGCAGTTTCGGATTGCAGGCGAGCGCCATGGCGATCATGACGCGCTGGCGCATGCCGCCGGAGAACTCGTGCGGGTACTGGCGGGCCCTTGTGTCGGGGTTCGAAAGGCCAACGAGACGCAGCATCTCGACCGCCCTCCGCCACGCCTCCTCGGCCGTCTTGCCTTCGTGCAGCATGACGGCCTCGGCGATCTGGCCGCCGACCGTGGACACCGGGTTCAGGGCCGACATCGGCTCCTGAAAGATCATGCCGATCTGCTTGCCGAGGATCTTCCGCATCTCGTCGAGGCTCGCCTTGGCGAGATTTCGGCCCTCGAACAGGATCTCCCCGCCCAGGATCTCGCCGCCGCTGTAGTCCAGGAGGCGCATGATCGAAAGCGACGTGACGCTCTTGCCGCTTCCGGACTCGCCGACGAGGCACACGGTCTCGCCGTGACCGATGCTGAAGGAGATGTCGTCGACGGCCACCAGCAATCCGTCCGCCGTATGGAAGCCGGCCGAAAGGCCTTTGATCTCGAGCAGCGGGCTTGCCACTGCGCATTCCTTCTTTGCGGGCTCTGTGTCTGGAGCAGAGCCAGCAGCCGCATGTCCAGGATAGGCGACCGCAGAAGTCAGGAATAGGTCGCGAGACCCGCCTGCTCGCCGAGTTTCTGCCACGTTTTCCGTCCCGCGCCGAGCGGTGTGACCGCCTTGAGCTCAGGAAACGGCCTTCCCCCGCGCCACAAGGATGCCGTCCGCACCTGCGCTCAGGTCGAGCGGTGTGATGCCCCGCTCCCGCCAGAGGCGTTCGAGCGTATCGCCCGCCCCGTCGGGCACGAAGGCGATGCCGCAGTCGCCGCCGCCGGCGCCCGAAGACTTGCCGGCGCCGCCCAGGGATTGCGCCAGATCCGCAAGCTCCGAGAGCCGCACCGTCTCGATCGGTACGGCCAGTTCCGAACTCAGGCGCCAAAGCGCCTGCCTG
>JAJZIE010000109.1 GCA_021810725.1 Bacillota bacterium
CGCCCGGGGCAAAGCGCTCGCGTTCGCCGGCGAAACCGGGCAGGTCTTCCCTGCCGAGCAGGCCGGCGCCCAGGCCCGCCACCATGGCGGCTCCCCGCGCCGTGGCCTCATGGTCCAGGCTGCGCAGCACCGGCAGGCCGCAAAGATCGGCGAGCAGTTGCGGCAGCAGGGCGCTGCGGGCAACCCCGCCGTCGATGCGCAGCTCCCTGAGCGGCGCACCCAGGTCTTCGCGCATGGCGTCCGTGAGATCCGCCGCCTGCTGCGCGATCGCCTCGAAGGCGGCACGGGCCAGGGCTTCGCGCCCGCTCGAGCGCGTGAGGCCCCAGATGGCGCCGCGCAGCTCGGGCTCCCACCAGGGCGCGCCCAATCCCTGGTGGGCGGGCATGATCAGCGTGCCGTGCGCCGGATCCGCGGCGATGGCCAGACGGTCGAGCTCGGCGGGGGAGCTGGCGACCCCAAGGTCGATGAGCCAATCGATCAGGGCGCCGGCCATGAAGACGCTGCCCTCGAGCGCATAGGTCGGGCCTCGGCCGAAGTCCCAGGCGACCGTCGTGAGCAGGCCGTGCGCGGATCGGCGTGGGGACTCTCCCGTGCAGGCTAGCAGGAAGGCGCCTGTGCCGAAGGTATCCTTGGCGTCGCCTGCGGCGAGACACCCCTGCCCGAGCAAGGCCGCCTGCTGGTCCCCGAGGGCGCCCGTCAAGGGGAGCGGACGTCCGAACAGGGCAGGGTCGGTGTCGCCGAAGCGCGAGGCCGAGGGCAGCACCGGCGGCATGAGCGGACAGGGCACGGAGAAGACCTGCGCGAGGTCCTCGCTGAACTCCGCCAGACCGAGGTCATAGAGCAGCGTGCGACTCGCATTGCTCGGTTCGGTCGCCCACACCTTGCCGCCCGACAGGCGGTGGATCAGCCAGCTGTCGACCGTGCCCGCCCGCAGCCTGCCGCGGGTGGCGGCGTCGCGCAGATCGGGCCGCGCGCGCAAAAGCCAGGCGAGCTTGCTCGCGGTGAAGTACGGGTCAAGGCGCAGCCCGGTGCGCTCGCCGAGTTCGCCTGCGGCGTCCGCGAGTTCCTGGCAGATCGCCTGCCCGCGCCGGTCCTGCCAGACGATGGCGGGATCCACGGCCTGCCCGGTCTCGCGGTCCCAGACGATGAGCGTCTCGCGCTGATTGGTGATGCCGATCGCGCCGATGTCGCGCGCGTCCAGCCTGGCTGCGCGCATGGCCTCGCGCGCGGCCCGCAGGGAGCTCTGGAAGATCTCCTCGGGGTCCTGTTCCACCCAGCCTGGTTGCGGGCAGTTCGTCCCGATCGCAACGACGCGACTGGCCACGGTCTTGCCCTGCAGGGTGAAGATCACGGCGCGAGAGGCGTGCGTGCCCTGGTCGATCGCGAGCAGGCACTCCGGCACAGGCGCACCTCCTCGGGTTCAGGCTCCGCATCTGAATTGTAGCGCCCCGCGGCGAGCGAGGCACCGCCGCGCAGCAAATGGGAAGGACCCGGCTTGCGCCGGGCCCTTCGCGAACAACGGCTAGTACCGGCGGGGGCGCTCCTCGCGGGGGCGCGCCTCGTTCACGGTAAGCTGCCGACCCTGCCAGTCTGCGCCGTTCAGCGCCTCGATGACGGCTTCCGCCTTGTCGGCGGGAACCTCCACGAAGCCGAACCCACGCGAACGGCCGGTCTCCCGGTCAGTCGCGATGCGCGCTGCCAGGACTTCGGCATACTGTGACACCGCCTGCTGCAGGTCCTCACTGGTGACGGACCAGGGCAGGTTGCCGACGTAGATCGTCTTCTGCACGTCTCTGCACTCCTTTCGAAGCCGTATTCGCCAGGAAGTGCACGGAGACATGGCATCGTGTACGGCCGTGGATCCATACCAACTCCTAAAGCGACAGGTTCAATATACCGTGAGGGTAGGAATTTGGCAAGGTGGAGTGACCTAGCACCCGAAGCTGCCGAGGACGCGGACGGAACTCGCGACGGCCGAAAGCTCCCCGAGGGCTTGCGCCAGAGCCGGCTCCGCCGCGTGGCCATCGACATCGAGATAGAAGACGTACGCGAACGGGCTCTCCTGGTCTGGTCGCGACTCGAGCTTGGAGAGGTTGCAACCGTGCCGCGCGAAAGGCTCCAGGCAGCGGTGGAGGGAGCCGGGCTCGTTCGGCACGGTGAACGCCACGAGGGATCGCCCTGGGCCCTGGGCCAGGGTGGGCGGCGGCCCGACGGCGAGAAAGCGCGTCACATTGTCGTCGCGATCCTCGATGCCCTCCGCCAGAACCGCGAGGCCGAAGAGCTCGGCCGCTCGTCGCGAGGCGATGGCGGCGGCGCTGCGGTCGCCAAGGCGCGCGAGGTTCTGCGCGCTGCCAGCCGTGTCGTACGCGCTCTCGGGCGCAATGGCGTGACGGTCCAGGAAGGTCCGGCACTGGGCGAGCGCCTGCGGGTGCGAGTACGCTCTGCGGATCTCGTCGAGCCGGGAACCCTGAAGGCCGAGAAGACAGTGCCGCACACGCAGACGGTACTCGCCGGTCACCTGGAAGCGGTGGGCGAGGAGAAGATCGTAGGTTTCGACGATCGTGCCGGCCCGGGAGTTCTCCACGGGGACGGCTGCGGCGTCCGCCTCGCCGTCCCTGAGGGCCGCGAAGACGTCCTGGAGGGAGCGACGGGGGACGATGTCGGCTTCTGGCCCATAGAGCGCGAGCGCCGCCTGCTCGCTGTAGGCGCCGCGTTCGCCCTGGATCGCCACGCGGGCGGGAGACGTCACCTCGACTCCCGTGCCGCGTATCCCTGCCGTGCCCTGGATGCGGCCAGGATCGCGGTCCAGATGGCGGTCACCGCGGCGGGCGGCAGGGCATCCTGACCGCGTCCGGCGAGGCGGCGCAGAATGTCCTCTTCGCGGGCGGGTTGGTGCACCGGCATGCCGTGCCTGCGCTTCAGGTCGCCGATATGGGACGAGAGCGCCATGCGCTGCGAGATCAGTCCGAAGATCGCTTCATCCAGGGAGTCCACGGCGTCGCGCAGATGGACCAGATCCGCACTGCGGGGCGGCAGGTGCAGGCTCAGCATCAGCCGCGCGAACTCCTCGGTGGAGATGGTCTGGGCGGCGTCGCTCACCGAGCGGTCGGGATCCGGGTGCACCTCGACGATGACGCCGTCGAGCCCGGCCCCGATGGCGGCCCGGGCCATCGGGGCGACGAGGTCGCGCCGGCCCGTGGCGTGGGAGGGGTCCGCGATCACGGGCAAGGAGGTGCGTTGGCGCGCGGCTGCCGCGCCAGCCAGGTCGAGCGTGGCGCGGGTGCACGGCTCGAAGCTGCGGATGCCCCGCTCGCAAAGCACGACCTGGTCGTTGCCTTCGGCCAGGATGTATTCGGCCGCGTGGATCCACTCGTCGACCGTCGCGCCGGCCGCGCGCTTCAGCAGGACAGGACGGCCGCTTCGCCCGGCCGCGCGCAACAGGGTGAAGTTCTGCATGCTGCGCGCACCGATCTGCAGCATGTCCGCGTGTTCGGCGACGAGCCCGACATCCTGGGCGTCGAGCACCTCGGTGACCACGGGGAGTCCCGAGGACCTGCCCGCCGACCGCAGGTAACGCAGTCCCTCGGCCCCGAGCCCCTGGAACGCGTAGGGCGACGTGCGCGGCTTGAAGGCGCCGCCCCGCAGCATATGGCCGCCTGCGGCCGCCACCGCCTGCGCCGTCTCCTGGATCTGCCGCTCCGACTCCACCGAGCAGGGACCCGCGATCACAATCGGCGTCGCGGCGCCGAAGCGCGCAAACGAGCCCACGACCACCTGCCGCGTCTGCCCTGCCCCTGCCGTGACGAGGAGCTCCTCCGCCATCGCGCACGCCTCCCTTTCGGATCTTCGGGTATGCAAAGGGACCCGTCCCTTGCCGGGACGGGTCCCTGACCCGCGTTACCACCCTCATTGGCCACCTTGGGTGACCCTCTCGTCGGTGCGGGACCGATCGGTCCGACACCTAGCCCCAGTCACGGAGGGCGACCGGCCGCGCCTACAACCCGAAGGCTTCAGCGGGCAGCTCCGGGGCGAACTTCGCTTCGGTCCCGCCGCGGGAGCTTGCAGCCAGGGCTCCCTTCTCTGCTGCGGCGGCGATCGGGCTACTTTGCCCCTTCAACGCTTGCGTGTATTGGCACATACCATAGCAGGATGCCGTTTGCATTGCAACGGGATGTTTTTTCCGGGAGAGTGTCAAGCAGCTGTGGGTCGAAGGCGAGGGTGCCGAGGTTCCTGGGCCGTGGCAGGCCGCCGGCCCCGCCCACAGAAACCTTGCTCACTCTTTCTTCTGTCGGGACACTCGCTCCGGGCGTTGGCGACGCGACGCCGTCCTGGCGTCCTTGGACCTGCGCCGCCGGAGGTGTGCCCGGAGTCCACTCTGTGGTATGGTTGCGCGTGCGAGGGAGGGACAGGCGATGCTGCTCGCGTTGCGGGATGTCGCGGCGGAGGTTTCCGGACGCGACCTCTTCGCCGGCGTCACGGGACGGCTCGATGCCGGGCAGCGCATCGCCCTGACCGGACCGAACGGGATCGGCAAGACGACGCTTTTGCGCATCATCGCAGGCCTGATCGAGCCAGCGGCAGGCGATGTCAGGGTGTCGCGCGGCGCGCGCGTCGGCTATCTCCGGCAGGAGCTCGACGTTGATGGAACGGTGACCCTCTGGCAATACGCCCTGGGCGCAGGCGACGGCGAGATCGCGAAGCTCGAGCGGCGCCTGAGACGCCTCGAGGCGGAGCTTGCCGAGGACGAGAGCAGGCTCTCGGCGTACGGGCAGGCCTTGACGACCTACGAACAGCTTGGCGGCTACCTCTGGGAGAACAGGGTGCGCGGCACCCTTCGTGGCCTCGGCTTCACGCCGGAGCAGGAATCGATGCCTGCCGCGGGCCTCTCGGGCGGCCAGAAGGTGCGCCTGGCCCTGGCGCGGCTCCTGCTCGAGGCACCGGACATCCTGCTGCTGGACGAGCCGACGAACCACCTGGACCTGCCGGCGATGGCCTGGCTCGAGGAGACGTTGCGCCAGTATCCAGGTGGCATCATCGCCGCCTCGCACGACAGGGCGTTTTTGCGCAATGTCGCCAGCGCCATCTGGGATTTCAGCCCGCTCGGCTTCCAGGTCTTTGGCGGCGGCTACGACGCCTACCGGCTGCACCTGAAGGGACAGCTCGCGCGCCAGGAGGAGGAGAGTCGCAGGGTCGAGGAGGAGCGCGAGCGACTGCAGGCCTACATCCGCCGCTACAAGGCGGGCAACCGCTCGACGCAGGCCCATGATCGCGAGCGCAAGCTCGAGCGCCTGGGCCCGGCCGCGTCCATGCGCCGCGCAGGCAAGCTGAAGCTGTCTTTCGACGCCAGGCCTCTTGGAGAGCGCACGCTCTTCCTGCAGGTCCAGGGCCTGACGCATGCCTATCCCGGGCGAAAGCTCTGGCAGGACCTCGAGTTCAGCCTCGCGGAAGGCGGGCGGCTCGGCATCGTCGGCCGCAACGGCAGCGGCAAGACGACGCTGCTCGAGGCCATGCGCGGCACCTTCAAGCCGGATGGCGGGGAAGTCGTCTGGGCGCCGGGCACGCGGCTGGGCTATCTCGCGCAGGAGGTGTCGGTGCAGGGGGAGTCACCGCTCGACGCGCTGCTGCGCCTTCCCGGCATGACGGTCTTCGCGGCGCGCAGGCTGCTGGCCAGGCATCTTTTCCAGCCGCAACAGCTCGAGACGCCGCTCGACAAGCTTTCGGGAGGCGAACGCAGTCGCCTCGCGCTCGCCGTGCTGGTGGCGCAAGGCGCCAACGTGCTGCTGCTCGACGAGCCGACGAACCACCTGGACCTGCCGGCGCAGGAGGCGCTGGAGGAGGCCCTGCTGGCGTTCCACGGCACGCTGCTGCTGATCTCCCACGACCGTGCCCTGCTGCAGCGCGTGACGGACCGTTGGCTCTGGCTGCATGGGGACGGCCGCTGGCAGATCACGGCGGACTTCGAGGAACTTCTCGGACTCACGGAGACCGCGCCCGAGCGTCCCGCCGTCGCGCGGGACACGAGACCCGCGCCCGCCAGGCAGCGCCGCGCCAGGCGCTCGCAGCTACGCGCCGAGGTGGCGGAGCGGGAGCGCCTGATCTCGGAAGCGGAGGAGACCCGCAAGGCGGTGGAGGCGGAGTTGCAGACCGCCTCCGGCGCCGGCGCCGCCGAGCTCGCGACGCGCCTATACGAGCTGACCCAGGAGATCGAGCGCCTCTACGCGGCCTGGCAGACCGCGCAGGAGGCGCTCGAGGCCGAGGCCGCGGAGGAGCTCAGGAACTGAGGTATTCGGCGCTGCAGTAGAGGACTCGGCGGAAGGCGTCAGGGTCGTCGTAGAACTGCTCCGCGGGCAGCTGCGCGACCGTCACCGCCTGCGCGCCGTCGATGACGTTGCGCGCGTAGAGCGCCAGGGCATGCAGGGCGTCGTCGCGCTGCCCGAACCCGAACGACGAATGGAAGAAGGCCGCAAGGCGAAGCTCCCGCGCCGCGTGGCCGCCGACGCGGTAGAGGCAGAGCGCCGCGAGGCCAGGCAGGCGGATCGCCGCGCGCTGGCACTCCTCCAGGAGGTCGAGCGGCACCTGCCAGGAACTCGCCGGCTCCGGCAGCCTGCCCTCCGCCAGGGCCGCGATGTCTTCACCCGGCACGTACGCCCAGTGCAGATGCTCCAAGTGCGCCTCTTCCGCCGGCGCGAACAGGGGTACGGCCCCGACCTGCAGCATCTGGCAGCCCGCCCGCGCCAGCAGCAGCAGGAGGTCTTTCGCCGGCATCTCGAGCAGGGGGTTGTCGCAGTCCGGGCCGTTTTCATAGGCGCTGCGGGAGGTGTAGGCTCGGGCCTCGCTCGGCATCGCGTCCGAGACAAAGGCCACGGGCACGCAAAGGGTCGCCAGCGCGAGATGAAGGTATAGGGTCTGCCGACGCTGTCGCCCGTCGCCGGAACGCCTGAGGTCGGCGATGGCCATATCGAGGTTCGGACGGTCGAAGTCGGCGTAAGACACCGGATGACCCTCCTTCCGACGGATGCGCTTCCCGGGGCGGGGTCGCGCTCGCGTCCATCTCGGGTGTCAAGAGATTTCCTTGGCAAGATGCGGTTTCCTTCGAACTCTTTCGCGTTGACGCGGTTCTCCTGCGAAGCCTATACTCGGCCAAAGACATGCGATGACAGGCACCCGGGACAGCCAGCACCGCCCAGAGAGCCGGCGACAGGTGCGAGCCGGACGGAATGGCGTCCTTCCCAGCCTGGAGCGGCGGCGACGAGCCGCCCGGCAGCCCGCCGTGACCCGGGTGCGTCCCACGGGACGCTTGAGTGGCCGGAAGGCCGAAAAAGGTGGTACCGCGGGTTTCCCCCGCCCTTTTGCAGGGCGGGGCTTTTCTTTGGAGGTGAAGCGCATGCGACAGACGGCACTCTTTTGGCGAACCTTGCGCGAGGATCCGGCCGACGCCGACCTGCCGAGCCACAAGCTGCTTCTGCGCGCCGGTCTTGCCCAGCGGTTCGCGAGCGGCATCTATGCCCTGACCCCGCTGGGGTTGATGGCCGAGCGGCGCATCGAGGAGCTGGTCCGCGAGGAACTCGGGCGGGCCGGTGCGCAGGAAGTGCGCCTGCCGTTCGTGCAGCCGCTCGAGATCTGGCAGCGCAGCGGGCGGGTCGACCAGGACCTGCCTGAACTCGTGCGGCTCAGGGACCGCCGCGGGGAGGAACTCGCACTCGCCCTCACCGCCGAGGAAGCGATGACGGAACTCGTGCGGCGCCAGGGCGTCCAGGCTGCCCAGCTGCCGCTCCTGTTGACGCAGACGGGCCCGAAGTTCCGCGACGAGCTGCGCCCGCGAGGGGGACTGCTGCGGCTGAGGGAGTTCTCGATGCAGGACGCCTACAGTTTCGACCTCGACCAGGATGGCCTGGCTGTGACCTTCGCGCGGGTGGCCGCCGCCTAT
>JAJZIE010000110.1 GCA_021810725.1 Bacillota bacterium
GGCTGGCGGTGGCCGCGGCGGAGGTCGGGCACACCGCCTTCGCATGGTCGCCCTCCCCTTCAAGACCCACCCTCCAAACGTGTCCTCTTGCCTTGTCCCCGCCGCACCGGCCCCCCGGACCCTACACTGTAGTGGCCCGAAGCGATGAAATATGCCGACCGGGTAAAAACGTCGAACCGCCGCCCCGTAGGGCGGCGGACATCTTTGCGTGCGGGCAGCGCGCCCGACAGAGGCCTCGGTTGCGGGGTCCGACCTAGAACTCCTTCAACCGAGCGGGGCTAAAGGCCATCAAGGCCAGTGATCGCTCAGGGGTCAAGCAGGCCGGCGACGTGGCAGGCCTCGCATCACCTACCCCTGTGGGCAGGGCCGTCCCGCACCCAGCGCCTGCCGTGGGACGTCGGCTGAGCATGGGCCGCGCGCCGTCGGAAGCGCAAAGTGGCCGGGCCTGTCGCGCGCGCACCGGTGCGCCGGTGCGGGAAGCGGGCCAGGCGCTTTCCCCGCCTATGCCTCCACCGTGATCCCCGCACCGGGCCTGCGCCGCCCGACGGAAAGCGCGAACACCAAAGTCGCCGCGACGTCCACGAGCGCCATGGCGCCGAAGAGGGCCGTCTTGCCGTCGGCCATCGCCAGTCCGCCAAGCACCGGCCCGACGGCGGAGGCAAGGCCCCAGACGATGTTCTGCAGCGTGAAGAAGGTCGCCCGCTGGTCCTTGGGCGCATAAAGGGCGATGATCGCCTGCTGCACCGGCGAGAGCAGCACCTCGCCGATGGTGAAGACGACATTCCAGCCAATCCAAGCCACAGGCGCCACCGCGAAGATGAAAGCCGCGTTGGCGATGGCGTAGAGCGCCGCTCCGCCGACGAAGCCCAGACCAAGCGGCCTGCCCTCCTGCCAGCGGCTGAGGAATGGCTGCAGCAGCACGACCGTGATCGCGTTGGCCGAGATCATGTAGGCGTAGAGATGGGCGCCGTTCGCGTAGTGCAGACCGAGGAACTGCGGCAGCGACGACTCGATCTGGCTGTAGGTGACGGAGATCAGGAACATGCCGACGAAGGGCCAAAGAAGGAGCGGGTTCGCGACGCCCCGGCCCATGTGCCTGAGGCTGTCGAGAGCGCTTGCGCCCGAGGGAGCCTCGCCGGCGGAGCGTGGCACGAGCCCGAGGATCACCACGACCATCGCGGCCTGCGCCGCGGCGGCGACGAGGAACGGAAGCGGCGAGCGCCCGGAACCGAGCGCGGCGCCGAGCAAGGGGCCGATCGCGGCACCGATGTTGACCGCCCAGTAGTTGAAGCCGAACACGCGTACGCGGCGCGGCTCGGGGGTGAGGTCGGTGAGCAGGGCCTGGTAGGCGGGACCCGAGATGGCCCAGGACATGCCGGTGAAGACCTGCAAGGCCGCGAATGCGTCAAAGCTGCGCGCGTAGCCGAAGCCCACAAGACCGATCAGCTGCACGAGCGATCCGGCGATGAGCGACGGCTTGCGGCCTAGCCGATCCGAAAGAGGGCCGAGGAGAAAGCTCGAGAGCAGGCTCGAGACGGAGCCGAGGCCGATCACGAGACCAACGGACGCGGGACTCGCGCCCGTCACGATGTGCATGTAGAGCGCGAGGAACGGCATGACCATGAAACGGAATGCCGCGCTGAAGCCGTCTCCCGCGATCAGGATCCAGACCACGTTCGGAATGCGCTGGTTCACAAGTCCTCCTGACGGACACATGGACCACCAGTCTAGCGGATCGAGTCCCGGCCCGCCACCCACAGAACGGCGAACATCCGTGCGCAAATCAACGCATGACGCCGAGATCGCGACGCCACCCACCGAGGTCCCGGCAGGGCGCCTCCCGCACGTCGCCCAGCGGTCCGTGCGACAGGCCAGGAGGCATCAACCCGGCCTGACCGTTCCGCCAGGCCGACGCCGCTCTTCGGGACGTCCGACCGCCTTGGCCACCGTCCAGTGGGCCGTTTGTCTCGGACAGTCCGGCAGCCTGCAGGAGCAGCCGACACGGAGGAGGAAACCTGCTCACGGGATTGCCCCTTGCGGCACGGTTTCGCCAGCGCGCAGACAGCAAGAGATGAGGTGCACAGCATCATGTCAGCGGATAGGCCCTTCGCAGTGCAGCCGGCCGCGTATCCGCCGCCCGGAAACCTTGGCGAGGAAGCGATCAAGCGGGAGCTCGACGCGCCCGACAGCAGGATCGACGTCGGCGTGGCGATCGTCGGCGGCGGCCCCGCGGGGCTCGCCTGCGCCATCCGGCTTCTGCAACTGCTGTCGGAGGCCCCGGAGGTCATGCAGCGGCTCGGCGAGGTACCGGTCGCCGTCATCGAGAAGGGCAAGTTCTGCGGCGCGCACAACCTGAGCGGCGCGGTGATGCGTCCCTCCGGCCTGCAGGCTCTCTTCCCCGACATGGATCCGTCCGAGTGGCCGACCTACGGCAAGGTCGAGCGGGACAGCGTCTACTGGCTGCATGGCCCGACCTCCGAAACGCTCTTCAACGCGACGCCGAAGACCTTCCAGAACCATGGCAATTATGTCGTCAGCGTGGCGGAACTCTCGCGCTGGCTCTCGGAGAAGGCGGAAGCCCTGGGGGCCTACATCCTGACCGAGACCGCCGGCCAGCAGCTGCTGGTCACGGACGGCGCCGTGCGCGGCGTGCACTCGGGCGACAAGGGACGTTCGACGCGCACGGACCGCGCCGGCAACTTCGAGCCGGGCGTCGACATCGTCGCCAAGGCCACCGTCCTCGCCGACGGCCCCTGGGGCCACCTCGGCCGCGCGGCGGTCGAGGAGTTCCACCTGGCCGAAGGGCGCGAGCCGCAGGTCTGGGCCCTTGGCGTCAAGGAGGTCTGGTCCGTCCGAAAGCCCCTCGACCGCGTCATCCACACGCTGGGCTGGCCCCTGCGTCCCGCGGCCAAGTGGCGCGAGTTCGGCGGCTCGTGGATGTACCCGATGGGCAAGGACAAGGTGTCGCTCGGCTTCGTGGTCGGACTCGGCTACACCGACGCCACCCTCTCCGCCCACGACCTCCTGCAGCTCTTCAAGACCTCGACGCTCGTGCGCGACGTGCTCGAAGGGGGCGAGCGGCTGGCCTGGGGAGCGAAGGTCATCCCGGAGGGCGGCTTCTGGTCCATCCCGAAGCTGTCCGCGCCCGGCATGGTCCTCTGCGGCGACACCGCGGGGCTCGTCAACGTGCCATACCTCAAGGGCATCCACTACGCGATCCACTCCGGCATCTACGCCGCGGAGACGATCTTCGAGCAGCTCAGCCGGGACAGCGCCGATTTCACGGCCTACGAGGAGCGCGTCAAGGGCTCGGTCATCTGGCAGGACCTCTACGCGGCGCGCAACATGCGCCAGCCGTTCGAGCGCGGCTTCTACGCCGGTAGCGCGATCGCCAACCTGATGGTGGCGACGGGCGGCTCCTTCCCCGGCGGCCGTTGGCCGAACCACCCCGACGCGGACGCCCCGATGGTGATCGGCGACCGCAAGGACGCCTACCCGCAGCCGGACGACAAGTACATCTTCGACAAGCTCTCGTCCGTCTACATCTCGGGCACCAGCACGAGGGACGACGAGCCGAGCCACATCCTGGTGCAGCAGCGCGTGCCGCGGCAGGTCGCGGAAACCTGGCGCTGGATGTGCCCCGCGGCGGTCTACGAGATCGCGGAGAACACACCCGACGACGCCGAGGAGGTCGACGTGATCGTGCACTCCGCGAACTGCGTCCAGTGCGGCGCGATCACGGCCAAGGGAGGGCGGCTGACGCCACCGGAGGGCGGTACGGGCCCCACCTACACCAACACCTGAACGCCTCTGGACCTTGGCCCCCCCGCACGCGCGGGGGCCTGCGCAGGACGGCCGCGCCTTCGAGGGCGCGGCCGTCCTGCGATATGGGCAGGCGCATAGAGGGATCGGTCCCCCGGGCGGAGCATCGCGGCGACGCGGCGGCACCGGCCACGGGGGCCGCGCCGGCCGGCGGCCGGTCCATGCCATGAAGCGCCCTGGATCGCGAATGGCGAGCACTTCCACCCGCAAGGGTTGGGAGACGTATCCCCATGCGCCTCGCGCAGTAGCTGAAGCACGTCTCCCTCCGGCCAGCCACCGCGCGGAGCCGAAAATCATAGGGGCTTCCTGGCAACAAAATTCAACGATTTTTTCATCCCCGTCGCGATGATGCAATCAGGACAGCTCAGGATGGCAGAGGAGGAACGGATTGTGATGAGTCGTCGACCTCGCACGGGATCTTGGGTTATCGGCCTCGGAACCGCAGCCCTCGTACTGACCACGGCAGCCGCCGGTGCCGGCGCGGCCGCGCCCGCGTCGAACTTCGCCAGCCGCTACGCCCAGTACTCGGCGACGGAGACGCAGCTGCTGCAGCAGGCCGCCGCCGCCGGAGCCTCCACCACCACGGCCGCGTACGCGAGCACCGTGCAGACCATCAACGCGCAGGTCGCCGCGCTCTACGCCGCCGAACAGGTGCTGGCCTCCGCGAAGACCGGCATCCCCGCCGCCGGCGCGGCGGAACGGGCGAAACTGCGGGCGGAGCAGAAGACCCTGACACGTGAATTGCGGCAGGTCAGGAGCCACGCCGGCAAGGGCAAGAAGGGCCTGAAGGCCGCCGAGAAGCGCGACCTCAAGTTGAAGGAGAAGATCTGGACCGCGCAGCTGAAGCAGGTCGCCTACGAACTGGCGCACCCGGCCCTCGCCGCCGGCAACTGGAAGACGCACCCGTACGATCACGGTCTCAGCGGCCTGCAGCAGTCGATTCTCACCCTGCAGCAGTCGGCCATCCACTACACCCAGCTCTGGATCACCGCCGCCAAGGCACCGGCCCCGACCGGCGGCACCCCCGCGACCATCACGGGACTCGCCTACACCCAGGCGACCATCGCGGTCCCGGCGAGCGGGTCGCCCGCGGCGACCGACGCCGTCGCCACGATGCCGGTCGTCCGTGACGCCCAAAGCAATGTCCTGGCCGATGCCGGCACCTTCAGCATCGCGGGCCCAACCGCGGCGACCGGCGTGGCCGTCGATTCCGCGACCGGGCAGGTCTCGGTGAGCGCAGGCGCCACCCTCGGAACCTACGTCGTGACCTACACGCAGGGCAGCGTCTCGGAATCGGTCAACCTCACCGTTTCCCAGTAGGAGCCAAGGCGACCGGCGCCGTAGTATAGGGTTCAAGTTCAAAGGCCCGGCGGTCCCGCGGAGCGCCTGCCCGCATCGGGCGGCGCAACGCGGGCCGCCTGCGGCAGAGGTGGTCGGGCAAGGTGGCGAGGTACCGCCTGCGGCATTACCTGATCCCGTGCGTTGTCGCGGCGCTGGCGAGCGTGCTCCCCGCACTGCCCGCCGGTGTCGCGCACGCACAGGCGGACGCGGCCTTCACAGCGCACTACGAGCACCTCGCCGAAGTGGAAGCCCAGCTCCAGGCACAGGTGGCGACACTCGCCCCGGCCGACCAGGCGCGGGTACCGGCGCTCGCGCGCGCCGCCACCCGCCTCGACGCGCATGTCGCGACCCTCTACGCGCTGGATCAGGCGCTCGCGGCCACGGGCGCGCGCCCGCTCGCGGAAGGGCGCCTGACCCGCGCCGTCCTGCCGCCCCTGCGCGCGGCGCGCGACGCCGTCGCCGCGGAGCTCAAGGCGCTGACCGCCGCGTCGCGGAAGAGCCCTGTCCTGCGCCCTCGCCTCGCCCCTCTGATCGCGTCGGCCCGTGCCGGGGACCAGCAGTTGCTCGCAGAGACGAACGACGCGAGCAGGCAGGTCCGGGAGCCCGTCGTCCGCAAGTCGGCGGCGGCCCAGATCCTTCTGCTGCAGGCGGCCATCACGCAGCTGCAGAACACCGCCATCGACCTGATCGACGCGCGGCTGCTGCTCGCGAACGCGTCCGCGGACAGCGGACCGCCAGCCGCCGTCCAAGGCCTCGCCTACACCTCGACGTCGATCACCGTGCCCGGGAAGGGCGAGCGGGCGGCGACCGACCCTGTCGGGGTGCAGCCTCGCGTCACGGACGCCTCCGGAGCGGTCCTGCCGAACACGGGCAGCTACCACCTGCAAGGACCGCCAAAATTCCACGGCGTCCTGGTGGATCGCCTGATCGGCACCGTGACCGTGCGCCCCCGCGCGACCCCTGGCCGCTACACCGTCACGTACACCCAGGGGCGAGTCAAGGAGCAGGTAGTCCTGCAGGTCCTGCCGTAGAGAACCCCAGCCCATCCGACGCACGGCCTGAAGTCAGGTGATGCATCCCTTGCGCGTTCTGCTCGTCGACGATGAGGTGCCTCTGGTCCGCGCGCTGTCCCAGATCCTTCGCCAGCAGCAGTACGACGTCGATGTCGCCTACGACGGCGCGCAGGGCCTGGACATGGCCAGGGCCGGCATCTACGACCTGCTGCTGATCGACGTGATGCTGCCCGGACTGCCGGGCCCGGATCTCGTGCGCACCTTGCGCGAGGAGGGCGACGCCACGCCCGCCCTGATGCTGACGGCCCGCGGTTCCGAGGCGGACAAGGTGCTCGGCCTCGACAGCGGCGCGGACGACTATGTCGTGAAGCCGTTCGGCACGGCGGAACTGCTGGCGCGCATGCGCGCCCTGACGCGCCGCGTCGGCGAAATCGCCGGCGTGGGCACGCTTACGGCTGGCGTCTACGAGCTGGATCTGGTGCAGCGCGTGGTGTCGTGCCACGGGCAGACCATCGCCCTGACCCGCAAGGAGTTCCAGTTAATGGAGCTTTTCATGCGCCACCACGACCAGGTGCTGGCGCGCTCCGTAATCTTCGATCGGATCTGGGGCCTCGAGACCGACGTGGACAGCAACGTCGTGGACATCTACGTGCACTTCCTGCGGCGCAAGCTGGCGCTCGGCCAGCCCGCGGGCACCTCGGCCATCCAGACCATCCACGGTACCGGGTACATGTTCCGCCCGGCCGCCGGGCAAAGGCAGGCGCCGTGACCGGCCACGGGCCCCACGTCCCGGCTGGTGGTCCATGGCTGCCGGCGGCCGCCGCCGGCAGTTGGCGCCTCTTTCGCGGCTTGCGCGTCCATCTGGCCGTACTGGTGGCCGGCCTGTTCCTCGTGCTCTACCTCCTCTCCGCCATCCTGATCTACGGGCTGACGGCGCGGCTCAACCAGGGCGACGTGGACGCCATCCTGAGCGACACCACGCGGCCGCTGGCGGCCCGCGTGGTGAGCGATCTCGAACGCGGCGTCTTCCCTTCGCAGTTCGTCGCTCTCGCCAAGCTCTCCCAGGCCTACCCCAAGGTCTCGGCGATCGTGCTTCGGGACGCCCAGGGGAACGTCATCGCCAGCACGGCGCCCCTCGTGACCAGGACCCTGCCCTACCAGTCCGGGGGCGCCACGGCACAACTGCAAACGGACGTCGTCCCGTCCCGCGGCCAGTACCGCGTCCTGACCTTGCGCCTCGAGAACGCCTATCACCAGACCCTCGCCTACCTGCAGATGGCGATGAACGTGAACCGCGACCTCGCGTCGCTCGCCAGCCTCGAGAAGGTCCTGTTCCTCGTGGGCGGCCTCGGTATCGTGTTGGCGGCGGCCGCCGGCTTCCTCCTTTCAAAGCTGTCGCTGCGTCCCGCCGTTCGGGCGTGGGAGCAGCAGGAGCAGTTCGTGGCGGACGCCTCGCACGAGCTGCGCACGCCGCTCACGGTGATGCGCCTGAACCTGGACCTCGTGATGAGTCACCCGGACGCCCCGGTGGCGGAAAACGCCATCTGGCTGCAGTCCATCGAGGACGAGATCCACCGCCTGCACCGCATGTCCGAGCATCTCCTGACTCTGGCCCGCAGCCACGGCACG
>JAJZIE010000111.1 GCA_021810725.1 Bacillota bacterium
CCGCCACGCCGACGCCGGCTACGAGCTCTCCAGGCGCAAGCTCCAGGACGTCCCCATCCACACCCCACTCATCGGACCCGAGTCCCAGCCGCGCAAGGACCGCACAGCGAGTCATTCCTGAGACCGTGCGAAGGCCCCGACCGCTGCCAAGGCGGCCGGGGCCTTCGCCAAACCTGAAACCGCCTACCGCTTGCCTGATCTCCTTCGCAGCGCCGCTTCGAGCGCGCCTTGCGGTGCCGACAAGGGATTGCCGTGGCCCGGCAGCACGACGCTGGGTCGCAACTCGACGAGGCGCCTTAGCGACGCGGTGGCCTTCGCGAAATCCTCCGTCAGCGCAGCGCCCAGGAGGCGAACCTCCTCCCGGCGCACCGCGAGGGCGTCGCCCGCGAACAGGACGCCGTCGGCCTCCCGCAGCAGCGCCACGTGACCCGCCGTGTGGCCTGGTGTCGCGAGGACCAGCAGCCCGGCGACGCGCGCTCCGTCCGCGAGATCAGGCACGCAGGCCAGGCGGCCGGTCAAGAGGCGGCCGAAGCGGCGCAGGGCGGATGGGCGCCCATGCCCCGCGAGCAGTTCCGCCTGTTCCGGCGAGGCGTGGACGGTCGCCGATGTGGCCTCGACGATCGCGCGCACGCCACCTGCGTGGTCCATGTCGGCGTGCGTCAGCAGGATATGCCGAGGCGCTTCGATGCCCGCGGCCCGAAGCGCCTCGAGAATGCGCCGTCCGTCGCCGCGGTTGCCCGCGTCGATCAGCACCGTTCCCTCCTGCGTCAACAGCGCGTACGCGTTCACTCCACGCAACGGAATCCGCCAGGCGCGATCCGCGACAGCCTCAGGTCCTGTGCCTGCTCCGCTTCGTACCGCCATGGCCTCGGCCTCCGTTCCGGCTCCGTCATCCTCATGGTAGCAGACGACATATCCCGCGCAGGCATGCTGAGGCGCCGCGCTCCATCAGCCCGGTCGCTGTCGCTCCTGCCGCATGGCGGCCACGAGGCGCTCTCGCACAGCCTGCTCGAGGCGCACCCAGATGACCGCGCCGGCAGGATGGCGATAGGCGATCGGAGGCTCGATCGTGCTGGCGCCCTCCAGCACCCAGGCGTAGGTGCGGCGATAGGGCAACCTTGCCGTCGGGCGCTCGTCCCCGCCCCAGAGCCGCCATGCGTCCGCATAGCTCTCCCAGTCGAGCGGCCCCCGCACATCGGCAAGCCTGCAGATGCCGACAATCGTGCCCGTGCCGGCCGCCGCGATCGCGATCCACTCCCTGATGCCCGTGGCATTGCCGCGGATCTCCCAGCGCTTGCGCCCGCCCGCGATCATGCCTGCCCAGGGCTGACGCACGACCAGCGCCCGCCGGATGACATCCGCGGGCGCGTCCGGGTCAAAGAGAGCCTTCTGGTCGCGGCTCGGCCGAGCCACGGATCAGTCTCCGTCCGTCCTGCTCTGGCGCAGGACGCGGTACGCTTCGGACGCCGCCTTGGCCGTGGCCTCCTGTTTCGAGCCGCCCTCGCCGCGTCCCAGTTCCCGCTCGTCCACCAGGGCGGCTATGGTGAACACGGGCCGGTGGGGCGGGCCCTCCTGCCCCACGAGCTCAAAGCGCAACTGGTGCCCCGCTTCCTGGACATACTCCTGCAGGCGAGAACGCGCGTCCCTGAGCGGGAGCGGCGGATCGTCGAGGAGCGGCCCGAAGAGTTCCTGGACGAATTCGCGCGTCCGCTCCATGCCGAGTTCCAGGTAGAGCGCGCCCATCACGGCCTCAAAGGTGTCCGCCAGGACCGATGGCTTCGTCCGTCCGCCGCTTTGCTCCTCGCCGCGGCCAAGCTGAAGCCGGCGGCCCAGTTCCATCTGCGAGGCAAGCCTCGCCAGGCTCTCCTCGCAGACCAGTGCCGCACGACGCATCGTCAGGTCGCCTTCGGGAAGTTCTGGGAAGTGCCGGTAGAGCATCTCGCCGACGAACAGCCCAAGCACCGCGTCGCCGAGGAACTCCAGCCGCTGGTTGGTCTCCTTGCGTCCCTGCTCGTTCGCGTAGGACGTGTGGACGAAGGCGAGGCGCAGCAGCGGAGAATCCTCAGGAAGCCTCATCGTAGCGCCTCAGCGCCAGGGACACGTTCTGCCCGCCGAAGCCGAACGAATTGGTCAGGGCGTACTCCACCTGGGCCTTGCGGGCCGTCTGCGGCACGCAGTCGAGGTCGATCTCGGGGTCCAGGTGCTCAAGGTTGATCGTCGGCGGCAGCACGCCGTCGCGCAGCGCCAGAGTCGTGAAGATGGCCTCGACCCCCCCGGCGGCCCCGAGCAGGTGTCCCGTCATGGACTTCGTGGACGATACGGCCAGGTGGTCGGCATGCTCGCCGAAGACGCGCCGGATCGCCAGCGCCTCGCCGATGTCCCCCTTGGGCGTCGCCGTCGCGTGCGCGTTGATGTAGCCGATCGCCTCGCGCGGCAGGTTGCCGTCACGCAGCGCGAGCTCCATGGCACGCGCCGCGCCCTCGCCTTCCGGATGCGGCTCCACGATGTGGTAGGCGTCCGCGGTGGTGCCATAGCCGACCACTTCGGCGTAGATCTTCGCTCCACGCGCGATGGCGTGCTCCCGCTCCTCGAGCACGAGCATGCCGGCGCCTTCGGACATGACGAAGCCGTCGCGGTCGCGGTCGAACGGCCGCGACGCCCGCTCAGGCTCGTCGTTGCGCATGGAAAGGGCCTTCATGTTGATGAATCCCGCGTAGCACAGCGGCAGCAGCACCGCCTCTGCACCGCCGGCCAGCATCAGGTCGGCCTCGCCGTGCTGGATGGCGCGGTAGGCGTCACCAAGGGCGTTGGCGGACGAGGAACACGCCGTCACGAAGGTCATGTTCGGTCCGCGCAGTCCGAATCGGATCGCGATCTGCCCCGCGGCCATGTTGGCGATCATCATAGGTATAAAGAGCGGCGACACGCGGTTCGCACCACGCTCCAGGAAGATGCGGTGCTGCTCCGTGAGTGTCTCGATACCGCCAATGCCCGTGCCGCAGATCGCACCGAAGCGGTCGGGGTCGTAGTCTCCCTCGCTCAGGCCGGCGTCGCGCATGGCTTCTTCGGAGGCGGCGATGGCGAACTGCACGAAGCGGTCCGTGCGGCGCACATCGCGGCGGTCAAGGTACTGCGCGGGGTCGAACCCGTGCACTTCGCCGCCGAAGCGGACGTCCATCTCGCTGAAATCGAGTCGCTCCAAGGTGGCGATTCCAGACTGGCCCGCCTGCGCGGCCTTCCAGGTCGTCTCCACGTCCAGCCCGAGCGGAGTCAATGCCCCCAGGCCGGTGATCACCACGCGCTTCGGCAATCCTGCACCCCCTGGCCCATAGCCCACAGGACGACGGGGAGCCCATGCCCCCCGCCGCCCCGATCGGCCTATGCGCGATCCTTGATGTAGTCGACCGCATCCTGCACGGAAGCGATCTTCTCCGCGTCCTCGTCCGGGATGTCGAGGTCGAACTCCTCTTCAAAAGCCATGATCAGCTCGACAATGTCGAGCGAATCCGCTCCCAGGTCGTCGATAAAGGACGCCTCCGGCGTCACCTGTGCGGCCTCCACGCCGAGCTGGTCGACGATGATGCCGCGGACCTTTTCCATAACCTCATTCGCGTCTGCCATCTAGTTCGTCACCCCCCTTCGCTAACCGGCCGCCAGGCCGCCGTCGACAGGCAGCGTCACGCCCGTGATGTAGGCCGCTTCCGGGCTCGCAAGGAATGCGACCGCCGAAGCTACCTCCTCAGGCGTCCCCACCCGGCCGAGCGGAATCTGGGAAATCAGCTGCTCGCGTCCCTTGATCGCTCCCGACATGTCGGTATCGATCAAGCCGGGTGCCACGGCGTTCACCGTGATCCCCCGCGACGCCACCTCCTTCGCCACCGACCGCGTCAGGCCAAGCATCCCCGCCTTGGCGGCGGAGTAGTTCGCCTGACCGGGGTTGCCCACCATGCCGGCGATGGAGGAAATGTTGATGATGCGCCCGCCTCGCTGCTTCAGCATCGGACGCAAAGCGGCACGCACGAGCCTGAATGCCCCGACGAGATTCGTCTCGAGAACCAGGGCGAACTCCTCGTCGGACATGCGCAGCACCAGGTTGTCGCGCGTGATCCCCGCATTGTTGACCAGAACGTCGAGGCGGCCGGCTTCGGCCAGAACCGCCTGCACGAGGCGCTCGGCCTCGCCGGGCGTCGAGACGTCACCCTGCAGCGCAAACGCCTTGCCGCCCGCCGCTTCGATCTCGGCCACCACCTGCAGGGCCTGGGCTTCCTCCTGGCGGTAGTTCACCGCGACATGGAATCCCTCGCGCGCCAGCCGCAGGCAGCACGCGCGGCCAATGCCCCGGCTGCCGCCGGTAACCAGTGCCGCCAAAGCAGGCATCATGCTAGCAAACCTCCTTGACCCAATCAAGCGTGGCCGCCAGATCGGTGGACTTGTCGGTCACGAGTGTCCTTACGTTCCGGTCGATGCGGCGCAGAAAGCCCACCTGCGCACGCCCCGGCCCCACCTCGACAAACGTGTCGAAGCCCTCGGCCAGAAGATGGCGCAAGGAGTCCGCGAAGCGGACGGGGTGCGATACCTGGCCGACCAGCGTCTCCACCATGCTCTCGGCGGAGCTCGGCCGTGCCGTCAGGTTCGCGATGACCGGGAAGCGCGGCTGGCGGAACTGGGCCTGCTCGAGTGCCGGCCGCAGCGCGTCGCCCGCAGGGCGCAGCAGCGACGAGTGGAACGGCGCCGACACGGAGAGTCGGACACTGCGCGCACCGAGACGGCGCACCTCCTCCTCCAGCCAGTCGAGAGCGGGAAGGGTGCCGGCGGCCACAATCTGGCCCGGCGCGTTGTAGTTGGCCGGCTCGCAGGTGCCGGGTGCTGATCGGCAGAGCTCTTCCACCACCGAGTCCTCCATGCCCAGGATGGCGAGCATGCCGCCGGTTCCCTCAGGCACGGCCTCCTGCATCAGCCGCCCGCGCAGGCGCACAAGCGCCACCGCAGTGCGCCAGTCCAGACTATCCGCCGCCACGAGCGCCCCGTACTCCCCGAGCGACAGGCCAAGCGCAGCGTCCGCCTGGAGCCCATGCTGCTGCAGCACGCGCCAGGTCGCCACCGACACGGTCAGGATGGCGGGCTGGGTCCACTCGGTTTGCCTCAGTTCCTCGTGCGACGCCTCGAAGCAGATCTGCCGCAAAGGCAGGCCGGTCGCCTCCTCGGCTCCCTCGAACACTTCCCGGGCGACCGGGTAGGCCTCGTAAAGCTCCTTGCCCATACCAGGATACTGGGCTCCCTGTCCGGCGAAGAGCAGCGCGATCCCGCTCATTCTTCTCCTTCCCGGCGCAGCGCATCTTCCATGGAGTGCACCGCGCCGCAGGCGACGTAGTCGTGGGCCACGCGCACGCCGTTGCGCACCGCGAGGGAACGCGAACTGCCGTGGCACTTGATCACCGGGCCGCGCACGCCGAAGAGCGGCGCACCCCCGTAGGTGGCGTAATCCAGGCGCTTTGCGACCGAGCGCATGCGCTCGTGCACGAGAAGGCCCCCCAGGCGCGTTTGGAACCCTTTCGCAAGTTCGTCGCGGAGCAGGCTGAACACGCCGGTTCCTACCCCTTCGATCACCTTCAAGGCGATATTTCCGACGAACCCGTCGCAGACCACCACGTCCACGTTGCCGGCGATGAGATCCCGGCCCTCGATGTTGCCGGTGAAGTTCAGCGGCTGCTGCTTTAAGAGGTCGTATGCACCGCGCACCATTTCGTTGCCCTTGCCTTCCTCGACACCGATGTTGAGCAGAGCGACAGTGGGCCGCGGGCGATGCAGGACCTGTTCCGCGTAAAGGCTCCCGGCCAGGGCGTACTCGACGAGGTCCTCCGGACGGGCGTCCACCGAGGCTCCCGCGTCCAGCAGCAGCAAGGGGGTGCCCGATATGGTCGGCAGCACGACGCCAAGAGCGGGCCGGCGCATCATCTTGCCCAGGCCGAGCAGAGAGGCGGTCATCAGGGCACCGGTGTTGCCGGCGCTGACGAACGCATCCGCCTGCCCCTGGCGCACCGATTCCACACCGACCACGATGGACGAAAGGCGCTTCTGACGCACGGCCTGCGCCGGCTTCTCATGCGGCCCGATCTCCTCAGGCGCCTCGATCACGACGAAGTCCGCTCCGGCCGTGTTGGTCTGCGTCAGGAAAGGCTCGATGCGAGTTCCCTTACCCACCAGACCGATGGGAATGCCGAACGTTCGCGACGCCTCAAGCGCGCCGAGCACGACATCTCCCGGGGCGTGGTCGCCGCCCATGGCGTCGACGGCGATGCGCATCTATTGCCCCCCCTCCGCAAGTACCTCGAACTTGCCTCGGAACACCTCGTCGCCACCGGCGCGGATGATCGCCAGGACCACCTGCCGACCGGAGCTGCGCCGGATCACCGTAGCCTTGCAGATCAGCGTCTCCCCGACCGCCACGCCGCGCCGAAAGCGCATTCGGGCCAGCGGGATCACGGGACGCTCGACATTCACGAGCGCAAGCGCAAGGGTCTCGGCCTGGGCGTAGAGGAAATGTCCCTGCACCCGGTCGGAGTCCCGGAACGCCATGTCCCGCGTGGTCACGATGCGACTGAGGCCACGTGAGGCCGGCTCCAGGTCTAGGATCTCGCCAAATACCTCGCGCGTCGCAAGAAGTCTCGTCGCCCCGTACGCCTGCTCGGCGACCCCGAGGGCCCGCGCCCGCATCTCCGGGATGCCCAGGGCCAGGCGGTCGAGACGTATGGTCTGCACGCTCACGGCGAGCCGATCGGCGAGCTCACGATCGGTGATGAAGGGATCTTCCCTGAGCGCGCCCTGGACGAGAGACCTTCGGGTCTGCCGTTCCACCGTGTGATCCTTCCTACCTAGTGTTAGCACCAAGTATATAGCCCATAGGAATCCATGGCAACCAGACGCCTCAAAACACGAATCCCCCGGGGACATCCCCGGGGGAAGGCACCGTGAGACGCTAGTCGACCTTGACGACCTCGCGCCCATCGTAGTAGCCGCAGTTGCGGCATGCCTGATGCGGAGTGTGCAGCTTCTTGCACTGCGGGCACGGCACCAGGGTGATCGGGCTAAGCTTCCAGTTTGCGCGCCGCGCGTCACGGCGGGCCTTCGAGTGCTTCCGCTTCGGAACGGCCACGGTACTACTCCTCTCTCGGTCGCAGCAGTTTGGCGAGCGGAGCCAGGCGAGGATCCTGGTCGTCGTCGGTGCATTCGCAGGGTCCCTCGTTCAAATCCTTGCCGCACTGCGGACAAAGCCCACGGCAGTCGGGCTTGCAGAGAACCCGCATCGGTTCGGCGAGCACGATCGCCTCGTGGATGATCGGCCCCAAGTCGATCGTATCCGCGGTGATCAGCGGCTCCTCCCCACTCTCGTGGTAGGTCTCCTCCGCCTCCGCCCGCACCGGCAGGTCCGCATCCTGCAGGCATCTGGCACAGGATCGACGCAACGTGGCCGACACCTGGAGCTCGACACGAACGCCGTCCTCACCAAGGTTCGTGGCTTGTCCCTCGGCCTCCAGCCAGCCGGCGAGGCCGAGATCTGGCAGATCTTCGGGGGACACCCGCAGCTCGACAGCTTGCTGGAAGCCTACCGGACGCGCCCGAAGGTCGCCTACGGCTATGCCGAGCATGGGCACCACCTCAACTTTGCCTAGTATACGGTTGACCCTGAGGAGCGTCAACTCGAGCTCTTGCCGTCTCCTTCACCAAGGACAATCTGCATGCGGCGGGCCAGTTCCTGGCTTTCCGAGATCACCTGGCGCAACCGTTCAAGATTCTGGCGGA
>JAJZIE010000112.1 GCA_021810725.1 Bacillota bacterium
CCTCTGGCACGTGATCGCGCTGATGACCGCCGGACTGGTTCTGCAAGGTTGCGGCACCACGACCGCACCCAAGGCGCAGACCACGCACCATCACAAGAAGCCGCCGGCCGCGGCGACGCCGGTGTACTTCAAGGGCACCCTGCCCGCGCTCGACGCCGTCCAGTTCCTGTCGCAAAACCAGGGCTTCGTCGCCGGCCAGGGCATCGTGCTCTCGACAAGTGACGGCGGCCAGGACTGGACCCGCATCTACCAGGGCACAGGGACGATCACCGCCCTCGCCTTCCCGGGCGCGACGCAGGGCTACGCCCTCACCGCCTCGGGTCAGGTGCTCGCCTGGCAGGGCGGAACGCAGTGGCAGCCCGTCTCGGGACTTCCGGGGTCCGTGTCGGGCCTCTGGCTCTCTGGCACATCGATCGCGGAGCTCCTGACGAGCCAGGGCACGCTCTACCGTCCGGGCCCGACCGCTGGATCCTGGCAGGCGGAGAGCCCAAGAAACGTCACCGCCGCCAGCTTCGACGGGGCCACGGGCTGGGCAGTCACGCAGACCGCGAGCGCCGCGCCGCAGGTCTACCTGACCCAGAACGGCGGCGCGAGCTGGAGCCTCTCCTACAGCCCGAAGCTCAGTGGGCCCTCGGGTTGGACCGCGAGCCTCAACTCCGCGGGCGGCACCGCCTGGCTGCTGCTCACGTCGTCCGCCGGGCAGGCCGAGCACCAGCCCTACGTCGCCTACGTCACCCACGACCTCGGCCAGGCGTGGCAGGAGATCCTCGGCGCTCCGCTGTTCGCTGGCCAGGGCATGTACCCCCAGGCGCCATCGAGTCTATACGGCCTGCAGGCCGGACCGTTTACCGGCGACGCGCAAAGCGCCTACTTCGTCTCGTGGAAGCCGGGCAACCCGTCGGACGTCCTGGCCATCACCGCCAGCGGCGACGGCGGTCAGAGCTGGCAGCAGCTGCCCGTGCAGGGCGTGGCCCATGCCGCGACACCATACTTCTTCAAGCCGATCGGCATCGCCGCCGTTCCAGGCGCCGTCTGGCTTGTCGGCAGCCGTGCCGGCAGCGGCACGATGCTTTTGTCCCACGACGGCGGCTCGACATGGCAGGTCGTGGCGCCCTGAGGCAGGAGCGGAAGTCCCCATGCAAGGAGCCGGGCGCTCGCCCGGCTCCTTGCCCTATTGCGGTGCAGCGCGAGGGCGGCGTCTGCACATTCACCGCCCCAAACCCGAGCAGGCTGCCGCGATTTCGGAGAAGGTTTCGGACCAATAAGCGCAAAGGTCTTGTAGTTGTCGCAACATCATTTCTATATAGGCTTTGCCTATATCGTAATTACTCTTACCAAACTCTCATGCGCCCAGATGTCTCCATCCACATCCTACCTTTATTGCTTGCAATGGTCCTTTGGCTTCGTTACATTGGCTTCGGTTACAGCAGCATGTTATCTGCCTGCATGGAGATGCCAGCAACCTGGATGTTCATCCCATAGGCCAATAGATCATCTGCTGCCGCCCCGACCGCCCTTGCCGGCGGCGATCACGCGCCGCCCGAGGGCGCCTGGGGAGGTATTTGCTCAATTGCGCCGTTCCATAGGTGCCTGGTTCGCGTGGGTCCTGACGCTCTTGACCATGCTGCCGCCGACACTCCTGCTCGCCCCGACCACGGGCCATGCCGCGGTGTCCCCGGCGTATGTGACACGCCTAGAGTTCACCGTGGAACTGGCGCAGGCGCTGAACCTCGCGCCGGCGGCGGGGGCGCGTCAGGTCTTCTCGGACCTGACGCCCGAAAACCCCGACTACGGCATCGTGATGGCCGCGTACGCGGCGGGCTGGATCTCGGGCTTCCCGAACGGCACCTTCCGCCCTTCGGCCCCCCTGACGCGCGAGCAGGTGGCGAAGTGCGAGGTGCTGGCCGTCGGCCTCGGGGCCCGGGCAGCGGCCTTGCGGGGCGACCGCCCCGCCTTCCGCGACTGGGGACGGATCGGCAACTGGGCTTGGGGCTACGTCGACGTGGCCAAGGCGAGGGGCCTGCTGCAGGGCTACCGTCTCGACTACTTCCGGCCCCAGTCGACGTTCTCTGAGGCGGAGCTCAGCCATCTCAGCTCGCAGCTCGCTACCTATCTCCAGACGGCCCCGGCGCCGGATCTCAAGACGATGCCCAGGGCAAAGGCAGGCAGCGTCCTCGGCACGGCCGCAATCTCCGTCACGACCGATAACCTCGGCGACGATATCGCCCTCGAGCTCTCGAAGAGCCCGATTCCGCGCCCGATCTGGCTGAGCGGCGCGCCGTCGGACGCGGTGCCCTACATCTCGGGCGAAAACGTCGACGGCCAGGCGGGCTTCTACGTCGGCGTCTTCGATCTTTCGAGGGGCATGGTGCAGGCCTTCTCGGAGTTCCAGCTGACGGCCGCCGACGTGCTGGGCACGCCGGCAGGGCTTCGGCTCTCCGGGCCGGCGGACGGCCAGGCCCAGAGCGGGGCGGGCATCGGCCCCTACACCGTGACGCTCGTGGACGCCGGCGGCCATCCCGCGGTGGCGCCGGAGGCCGGCGTCAGCGTGCAGCTCGGCGCCACAACCCAGGGCCCGCAAGGCTTCTCCCTGTCGCCCGATGGGGCGCCGGTCGGGTCCGTGACGATCGCCCCCGGCGCCACGTCGGCCAGCTTCTACTTCGGCGACGAGCGGGCAGGCGGCGTGGCCCTCCTGGCCTCGGCCCAGGGTCTCGGCCAGGCGACCCTGCGGGTGGGCATCTCGGGCGGCAGCCCGGCAGCGCTCAGGCTGGCGGGACCCGCGAGGGGTTTCTCGGGCGGCGAGCCGCTGGTCGGTCCCTTCACGGTGAGCCTCTTCGACCAGTTCGGCAATAGGACGGTGGCGCCGCCAGGGGGGCTCTCGGTGGCCCTGGCCTCGAGTTCCACGGGCGTCGCCACCTTCTCCCCGTCGCCGGGCGGGCCGAATGTAGAGGCCCTCGAGATCCCCGCCGGTCAGGGGAGCATGAGCTTCTACTACGGCGACACCACGGGCGGCAGCCCCACACTCTCGGCGGAGGCGGTCGGTCTCTCCCCCGCCACCTTGAGCCTGCAGATCATCTCTTCGACGCCGGCCGGGCTCGAGATGACCGGCCCGACGACCACCAGCACGGGCGCCGTGACCGGCCCCTTCCTCGTCACCCTGACGAACGCCACGGGCGACGCCGTCCCGTCACCCCAGGGCGGCACCACCGTCAACCTCGACTCGACCTCCCCGGGGGCGCACGCCTTCGCGGCGTCCCGCTCAGGCGCGCGGACCATGAGCGTGCGCATCCCCGCAGGCAGTTCGACCGTCCGCTTCTTCTACCGCGATACCGAGGGCGGCATCCCGACCATCTCGGCGAGCGCCACAGGCGTCCGTCCGGCGACGCGGCAGCTCGCGGTTGCGGCGTCGGTGCCGATGGCGGGTCGCGGCCTCGACTCCGCCACCTCGCCCGCCACCCCCGCGCAGGTGCGGACCTGGTACCAGGCGGGCATGCGCAACATCTTCCTCAATACGTTCGCGCCCGGCTTCGCCCGGCAGTACGCCGCCAGCCTTCGCCTTTTGGACGTCGCGCTCTTCCAGGGCTACTGGACCCCCGCCTACACCGACGAGACCGGCGCCGCGCGAGCCCGGTCCGCGATCGCGGCGGCCCGCTCCGTCGGCTATCCCCAGGGCTCCGACATCTTCCTCGACGTCGAGAGCACCGGCGGCGCCTCGGCGCAGCACATGGTGGACTGGATCGACTCCTGGAGCACCGCCGTGAACCGCTCCGGCTACGTCGCCGGCGTCTACTTCGGCGTGCCGCAGCCCGTGACGCGGGCCGAGGCCTACCACACCACGGCGACCCGCTTCTGGAAGTCCTACTCGGGCTCGAGCATCACGCCGGCCGTGCGCGGCGTCTGCGTCGTGCAGACGGACATCCTGCGGACGATGGACACGGACTGGCTGGGCACGGACAACTTCGGCGAGCGCTGCCGCGGCGCGGGCGTCTAGCGGCTGGGCGCCGCACTCTTCAGGTTGGTGCTGTGCGGCAGGGCACCCTTGAGTTCCGGGTGCAGGTAGGTGCGGATCGGTCCCATGGCGATTCCCACCTCGCCGAAGCCGGTCGCGATCAGCTTGACCTTGCCGGGATAGGCGGCGATGTCCCCCGCCGCGTAGATGCCCGGCAGGCTCGTGGCCATGGTGGCGGGGTTCACCGCGATGGCGTGCGAGCCCTGGAACTCGAGGCCCCATGCCTTGAGCGGACCGAGCTGCGCGTGGAAGCCCAGGCCCGAGACGACGGCCTGGGCTTCGACCGTCTCCTCGCCCCCATCCGCGAGATGCTGGAGCACGACGCCCGTGAGGGTGTCGCCGCCCCGCACCGCCCTGAGCTCGCAGGAGGTCTTGAGGTGCACCGCCTCGAGCTGGCGGATGCGGTCGAGGCTGCCGGGCTGGGCCCTGAACTCCTCGCGCCGGTGGACGAGATAGACGCGCCTCGCGTGCTGGGCGATCTCCCAGGCCCAGTCGAGGGCGGTATCGCCGCCGCCGACGACCACGACATCCTTGCCCCGGAACTCGCGCAGGGCCGGCGGAATGTAGTAGACGCCGCGGCCCTCGAAGGCCTCGGCCCCCTCGGCCGGCAGGCGCCGGGGCACGAAGGCGCCGAGCCCGGCCGTGACGAGGATGGCCCGGGCCGCGAGGGCACCCTCGGACGTCCCGAGCACCCAGCCGCCAGCCTCGCCCGCCGCCAGGGTCTCGGCCGTGGTGCCAAGGTGCAACGCTGGCCGATAGGCAAGGGCCTGGGCGATCAGGGCCTCGGCGAGATCGGCGCCGGTCACGGCGGTGAAGCCGGCGACGTCGAAGATGCGCTTTTCCGGATAGAGCGCGGTGAGCTGGCCGCCGAGCTCCGGCAGGCTCTCGACGATGGCCGCGCGTATGCCGTGCAGACCTGCCATGGCGGCGGCGAACAGCCCGACCGGCCCGCCACCGACAATCAGGAGATCGTATTGGTCCAAGGCCATCCCTCCGTGCTGACCGGGACAGGCGGCGCCCCTCGGGGCGCCTGGGGTCGGCATAAGTATACCGGCAACAGTATCAGCGACCAGACGCCGCGTCAACGCCGCTGGCGTGAAACTTTCCTGAGGGGCGGGCGTATGGACGGCGGTGCCCGCCAGCGAAGTCCCGTGAGAAGCGCGAAGGCACCCGTATGCTCCATGCGGTTGCAGCCGATGTCATCTCCTGAGGCATTCTGCCGATTGCGATGGGCCGCTTTGTCCAAGACTACCTCCAGGGAGGGAAAGGTAGTCCTATGGCGGCCGGCAAAGGCAGACACCGGGCGCGTCGCGCCTTCGGCGGGATTCGCTATCTCCTCGCCGCGCTCACACTGTTCGTCGGGCTCTTCATCACCGCGGGGCTCGGCGCCTTCGTCATGCCCCTGCCCGCTTCCGCCACCATCGCGCCGACGCTGGTCTATGACCGCACGGGCCAGCTGATCGGCACCCTCTCGCCCCAGAGCCGCATGCCGGTCTCGTACCGTCAGCTGCCGAAATCCCTGCAGAACGCCATCGTCGCCACGGAGGACAAGACCTTCTGGACCAACATCGGCGTCAACCCGACGTCGATCCTGCGCGCCGCCCTCGTGGACATCACCCACGGCACCATCGTGGAAGGCGGTTCCACCCTGACGCAGGAGCTCGCGAAGAACCTCTTCCTGACCGAGGAGCGGACCTTCTCGCGCAAGTTCGCGGAGGTCTTCCTCGCCCTCAGGCTCACGGCGACCTTCCCCAAGCGCGACATCCTCACGATGTACTTCAACACCGTCTACTTCGGCGAAGGGGCCTGGGGTATCGGGGAGGCGTCCCGCACCTACTTCGGCATCGCGCCCCAGCAGCTCAGCCTCGCGCAATCCGCCCTGCTCGCGGGCCTCGTCGCGGCGCCGAGCGCCTACGATCCCTACCACTACCCGAGCCTGGCGCACTCGCGGCGCGCCTGGGTCCTGCACCGCATGGAGTCCATGGGCTTCATCACGAAGGCCGAGGAGCAGTCCGCGGCCAGCGCGCCGCTCAACCTCGCGGGGTCGGCGAACTCGGCTCCGATCGCCCCCTATGCCTTCGAGGCGACCCTGCAGGAGCTGCAGGCCAAAGACCCGAGCCTCGCCCAGGACCTGCCGCTCGGCGGCTACAAGATCTACACGACGCTCGACCTCCACGACCAGCTCTCGGCGGACCAGGCCGTGGCCAACGCCATGCCGCCGGTTTCGAGCACATGGCAAGGGGCGCCGGAACCGGAGGGGGCCCTCGTCTCCCTCGACCCGCGCAGCGGCGGCGTGCGGGCGCTTGTCGGCGGCCGCGACGCGCAGACCGCACCGTTCGACCGCGCGGTGGACGCCTACCGCCAGGTGGGCTCCACCTTCAAGCCCTTCCTCTACACGACGCTCCTCGAGACCAAGCACTACACCGCCGCCTCGATCATGAGCGACAGCCCTGTCTCCTTCGTCGGCGTCGACGGCCAGCGCTACTACCCGCGCAACGCCGGCGGGGAGGTGGCCGGGCCGATCCCCGTCCGCCGGGCGCTCGCCATCTCGGACAACGTCATCGCGATCAAGTGGGCGGACATGGTGGGACCCCAGGCGATCATCCGCACGGCCGAGGCCTTTGGCATCCCGGGGCCCCTGCCGAACAACCTGACGATCACCCTCGGCTCCGCCTCGATCTCGCCGATCGAGCTCGCGCAGGCCTACCAGGCCTTCGCCGACGGCGGCGTCTGGCACGACGCGCACATCGTGAACCGCGTCGTCGGGCCATCGGGCCGCGTCGTCTACCGGGCCAAGGTGACGTCGCACAGGGCCACAACGCCGCAGGTGGCGTACGTTATGACGAAGCTGATGGAGGCCGTCTTCAACCCCGGTGGCACGGGCTATGGCCTCTCGCAGAACCTCAATTTCCCCGTCGCCGGCAAGACCGGCACGACGAACAACCTGATCGACGGCTGGTTCGCCGGCTACTCGTCGCGCCTCGTCACCGTGGTCTGGGTGGGGAACGACGATCCGAACCACTCGAACCCCGGCCAGGGCGCCGCGACGGCAGGTCCCGTCTGGAGCGATTACATGGCCCTCGCGGAGAACGGCAATCCTCCACCGGACTTCAGGCGCCCGCGTGGCGTCGTGTCCGTGCCGATGGCCACGCTCGACGGCATGCTGCCGAACCCGACAGAACCCTCCTACTACGAGTGGTTCCTGCGCGGCACGCAACCGACGGCGGTCTCGCCGATCCAGTACACCGGCCCCTGGACGCTCTGGCCGAAGAACCCTGGGACATGGTATTACGCCTACCACGGGCCACAGGGCCACAACCCTCTCTGGGTGAAGCTGATGGGCTTCCCGAAGGGCCAGGGCGGGGGCGGCGGCTAGGCCGCCCCGCCGCCGTCTAGCGCCGCGCGTTCACCGTCCAGGCCCTGCGGCCGCCGGATGTCCCCTCGATCTTGAAGCCGGCCTCGCCCAGGAGACGCCGCACCTCGCTCGGCCTGCGTCTGTCCGGATCGCCAAGCTGCTCGGTCACCGACAGGAGGCCACCAGGCCGCAGCACCCGGTGCAGCTCCATGAGGCCTGCCTGGGCATCCGGCAGCTCCCCAAGCACCGCCACGAGCAACGCCGCGTCAAACTGCCCGTTCTCGAACGGCAGAT
>JAJZIE010000113.1 GCA_021810725.1 Bacillota bacterium
GTACATCCTCGGCATGGCCATGAACGTCAACAACATCTCCAACCTGATCAACTACGGTGCCCTGCTCGGCTTCGCGATGCTGAACCTCGCCGTGATCTGGCTCTACTACGTCAAGCGCAAGGGCGTAGGGCCTGTCAAGCTGGGTGAACCGAAGAACTGGCGGCCCGAGTCGAAGGACTGGCTGCGCTACTTCCTGGCGCCGGCCCTTGGCTTCGTGGTGATCATGTGGGTGTTCTCGAGCCTCGACCACCTGTCGCTCGAAGTCGGAACCACCTGGCTTGTCATCGGCGTCATCTACACCGCCATCAAGACCAGGGGCTTCAAGGAGAAGCCGCCGGAGCTGGAGCTCTAGGGATCGCGTCGGCCACGGAATCGTCTGTGTCGCGTAGCGGTGGCGGCGGGCGGGGGACCGCACGCCGCCACCATGCCTGCGAACGGAGGGACGGGGATGGCAGCGAACGTGGTCCCAGATCTCGAGGCGGTCCGGGTCAGCATGGAGAAAGCGGTGACGGAACTGCTCGCGGCTGCCGACCTGCCCCGGCACGAGATCGTCGTGCTGGGTGGCAGCACGAGCGAGATTCAGGGGCAGAGCATCGGAAGCCACACCAGCCTGGACGTCGGTCGCGCGGTGCTCGCGGCGATGTTGCCGCCCTTGCAGGGCGCCGGCCTCTACCTGGCGGTCCAGGGCTGCGAGCATCTCAACCGCGCCCTTGTCGTTGAGCGCGCATGCGCAAAACGCTATGGACTCGAGATCGTCTCGGTGTACCCATGGGAGCACGCGGGCGGCGGTCTCGCCACGGCCGCGATGGCCACCTTCCGGGATCCGGTGGTGGTCGAGAACGTGCGAAGTCGAGCCGCCGCCGGCATCGACGTGGGGGATGCCTTCATCGGCATGCACATCCGGCCGGTCGGCGTGCCGGTGCGGGGCAGCGTCCAGTCCGTCGGCGCTGCCCACCTGACCATGATCCGTACCCGACCCAAACTGATCGGCGGCCAGCGCGCCAGATATTCGAGGCAAGACCCGATGCCAGGCTGAACCGGGCTGAGCCCGAAGAGGATGCGAAAGAAGGTAGAAGCTGATGGCCGGAAAGCTCCCTGGCGACCTGACGGAACTCCTGGCCGATGCCCCGACCAATTGGGGAAAGTGGGGGCCCGACGACCAGGTGGGCGGCCTCAACTATCTGACGCCGACGGAGGTCCTGCGGGCCATCGGCTCAGTCCAGACGGGGCGAGCCTTCACGTTGATGCTGGAACTCGGCAATCCCAAGGGCGACCCCCTCTGGCCCGGGCGGGTTCCCTACGCCCACTTCATGACGCAGGACCGCGGTACCTACGAGAGCGGCAAGACACCTGCGATCAAGGGCGGCATCGAGTACGCCGACGACGTGATCCTGGTCGCGTGCCATGGCAGCACCCACGTGGACGCCCTAGGCCATACCTGGTACGACGGCCGAGCGTGGAACGGCTTCCGCGCCGACGGGTCGAAGGGCGGCCTCGAGAGCTGCAGCGTGCTGCCGCTGGCGCAAAAGGGCATCGTGGGTCACGCCGTGCTTCTCGACGTCGCGCGCTACCGTGGTGTCCCTTACCTGCCGATGCACAGCCACGTCTCCCTGGACGATCTGCTTGGTGCCGCGAAGCGGCAGAAGGTCGAGCTGCAACAGCACGATATCCTGGTGCTGCGCACCGGGATCCTGCAAGCGTTCTACGAGAAGGGGCCCGAGGAATTCTACGGGGACTTCGACGAGCCCGGCCTGACCTACAGCCGGGAACTTCTCGACTTCTTCCACGACATGGAGATTCCGGTGAGTGCGACCGACATTCTCGCCGGCGAGATGCTCACGTCGGCGACCGTGGACGCGGTGTTCCCACTCCACGCGGCACTGAGCCGGAACCTGGGCGTCGTCTTCGTCGAGGGGCACTGGCTCGAGGCATGGGCGGCGGACTGCGCGGCCGACGGCAAGTACGACGGGCTCTACATGGCGTCGCCGCTCAAGATCCGATACGGCACGGCAAGCCCGGTGAACCCCATCCTCATCAAGTGACTCCTGGCCGCTAGAGTCTGAGCGCGCGGGTGACGAAGAAGAGGCGGCAGCCGCGTGGCGGTGGCCTCTTCTTCGTCATGGTCCCCGGCGGGTCCGAGCGCGTGGTGTGCTTTCGGAACGGTCATCGCAAGCGGCAAGCCGCATGTGCCCTCGCCGCGACGAGTACACGACGCCCTTCTCGACCGGGACGCCGGATGTGCTGCGGCGAGCGCGACGGGGCCTGCCGCTTCGCGCTGACCGGTGCGCGTGCTCTGGCGTGTCTGGAGGGCCTGCGGCCAGGTGACGCTCCGGTCGGCCGCGTCCGGTCGGCTGCGTGGGGGAACCGTTCGCTCCGGGGATCGGGCCGGTCAGAGCATTGCGGAGTCTTGATGCACGTGTAAAGTCTGACTTAACGAGGTGAGGCCTTGCGGGGAATCAACCACGTGCGCCTGCGCGAGGTGCGTGAGCAGCGTAAGATAAGCCTGCGCCAGCTGGCGGCCCAGGTGGGCATGTCTGCCGCGCTGATCAGCCAGGTTGAACGCGGTGTCACGGCTCCGAGTCTCGAGACGCTGCGCAAGTTGGCCCAGGCGCTCGATGAGCCGCTCTTCAACCTGCTCGACGAGCCCGAGGAGCGGCGTATCGCCGTGGTCCGGCGCGAGCGGCGTCTGAGGCTCTTGCCGCCCGACGGCGCGGTCGCCTACGCGCGCATCTCTCCGGGCTTCGGTCGGCTCGAGGTGCTGGAGGGCGTCCTGCAGCCTGGCGACTCTTCGTCGTCGGCACCGTGGGGCCACCCGTCGGAGGAGTGCGCGGTGGTGCTCGAGGGAGAACTCAGTGTCGTGGTGGAGGGAGAGGTCCACGCGCTCTCGGAGGGGGACAGCATCTACTTCGATTCCCGTCTGCCGCATCTCTACCGCAACGACAGCCAGCATAGGACGGTGTACATCGTCGCCATCACGCCACCGAGCTACTAGCGATCCGAGGAAAGGGGCTTACATATGGCTCTGGCCAGTCAGGCACTGACGCCCGATGCGTTCCGCAGGCACTTTCCGATCTTCGAGGACAAGGCGCACCTTTGCAGCTGCAGCGAAGGCGCGCTCTCGGATCGCGTCATCGTCGCGATGTCGGAGTTCATGACCAGCTGGAGGGTGCACGGAGCACCCTGGCATGAGTGGATGGACTACGTCGATATCGCACGCGGGCGCTTCGCCGAGCTGATCCACGCGGATCTCAAGGACATCGCCGTCGTCTCCTGCGCCTCCGAGGCCGCCTACCATGTCGCGTCCACGCTCTCCTACGAAAAGCGCAGCCGCATCCTCACGAACGACCTCGAGTTCCCGTCCGTGGCGCACGTCTGGCTCGCGCAGGGCCAGCGCGGCGCCAAGGTGGATTTCGTCGGGCACAAGGGCGGCATCATCACGGCCGAGGACTACGCCGCCGCGCTCCGCGACGACGATGCGCTGGTCTCGGTGCCGCTCGTCTCCTACGCGAACGGTCTGCGGCTTCCTGTCCGCGAGATCGCCGACGCGGCCCACGCCAAGGGCGCGCGCGTGTTCGTGGACGCCTACCAGGGCGCCGGCGTGGTGCCGGCGGACGTGCGCGAGCTCGACTGCGACTACCTCGTGTCCGGTACGCTCAAGTACCTGCTGGGGGCGCCCGGCATCTGCTTCCTCTACGTCCGTCCCGGCCTCGAACTGCCCGTCGACCCGCCGCTCACGGGCTGGTTCGCCCGCAAGGAACCCTTCGCGTTCAACCCGCGCCTGCTCGATTACGCGGACGACGCGCGGCGCTTCCAGACCGGCACGCCGGCGATTCCCGCCGCTTTCGCGGGCGCGGCCGGTCTCTCGCTGATCCTCGAGACCGACCCTGGGCGGAACCTCGAACACGTGCTGGCTCTGGGCGACTACCTGCAGGAGGAGTTCCTGCGGGCAGGGCTGGCCCTCTTCTCCCCGCGGGAGCGGTCTCGCCGCGGCCCGCAGGTCTCGGTGCTGGCGCAGGACGCGGAAGGACTCGGCGCCTACCTGGCGGAGCGCGGCGTGCTTGTGTCGCCGCGCGGGCAGGCGATCCGCATCAGCCTGCACTACTACAACAACCTCGACGACGCCCGTCGAGTGGTGGAGGGGGTGCTCGAGTACCGCAAGGGACACGCGCTCTGAGGTCTGCACGGGTCGCGGATAGGGAGTAGAGATTATTCCATGGCCATGGACACTGATCCCATTACCCAACGCGAGTCTGGACTGCATCGAAGCCTGAGCGAGCGCCAGCTGGCCATGATCGCGATCGGCGGTGCGATCGGCACCGGCCTCTTCCTCGGTTCCACGCTGGCCATTTCGCTCGCGGGCCCGGCCGTCATCCTGTCCTACGTCTTCGGCGCCGTGATCGCTCTGCTGATGATCTGGGCGCTCTCCGAGATGAGCGTCGTCCACCCAACCGCGGGCTCCTTCGGCGTCTACGCCGAGGAGTATCTGAATCCTTACTCCGGATTCGTCGTCCGCTGGACCTACTGGCTCGCGCAGGTGATCGCCATCGGCGGCGAGGTCACGGCGGCGGGCATCTACACGCAGTACTGGCTGCCCAACGTTCCGCTCTGGTACTTCGTCATCGCCTACTCGATCATCCTGATCGGGGTCAACGCGGCGAACGTCAAGGCGTTCGGCGAGTTCGAGTACTGGTTCGCGATGATCAAGGTGGTCGTGATCGCCCTCTTCATCATCCTCGGTCTGGGCGTCCTGATCTTCGGCTGGGGCGGCATGCCGAACGTCGGCTTCGTCAACTGGGTGAGCCACCAGGGCTTCTTCCCGCACGGTGTCTGGGGCGCATGGTGCGCCATGCTGATCGTGATCTTCAGCTTCTACGGGGTCGAGGTCGTGTCGGTCACGTCGGGCGAGGCCAAGAACCCCGAGAAGTCCCTGCCGCGCGCGATGCGCTCCATGGTGCTCCGCCTGACCCTCTTCTACGTGATCGCCATCGCCATCGTCGTCGCGGTCGTGCCCTGGACCCAGGCCGGACTGCACAGCGGCGTCACCACGAGCCCGTTCGTGCTGGTCTTCCGCGACGTAGGCATCCCCGCCGCCGCCGGGATCATGAACTTCGTGGTGCTGACCGCGGCGCTCTCCAGCATGAACACGAACCTCTACCTCACGACCAGGATGATGTTCTCGCTGTCGCGCAGCCGGTTCGCGCCGCAGTCCTTCGGCAGGCTGGCCCAGAATGGCGCGCCGCGCAACGCGCTTCTCCTCTCCACCGTCGGCCTGGCCCTCGCGGCCATTCTCTCGGTCGTCTACGCGGATACGGCCTACTTCTATCTCTTCGGCATCTCGATCTTCGGCGGCATTCTGGTCTGGATGTTCGTGCTCGCGACCGTGCTGGCGTTCCGCCGCAAGCGCGCCGCCCAGGGCCTGCCGCCGTCGCCGCTGCAGATGCCGCTCTACCCGTGGTCGGCGATCTTCGGCCTCGTGGCGCTGTTCGGCATCCTCCTGACGGCCTTCCCGGACGGCCTGCAGGTCGCCTGGTACGCCGGCGTGCCCTACATCGTCGTGATCTCGATCATCTACTACTTCGTGCGCCGCGGGACGCAGACGCCTGCGCAGGCGCCGGACGCGCCGGAGCACAAGTCGGCCTCGTAGTCCCACGCCCCATCCGCATGCCCGCCCCCCGGGCCCCCGGGGGGCGGGAGGAAAGGAGCCTGCCCAATGGACCTCGCAGAGGTGCGCACGAGAGAGTTTCCGGCGCTTCGCGACAAGGCCTTCCTCGACGCCGCATGCGTCAGCCTGGCGCCCTCGCGCGCCGTGGCGGCCGTCAAGGCGTTCGCGGACGCCGCCGCGGACTGCGTCGAAGAGGACTCGAGCGCCCACCACGTGGCCATGGATGGCATGCGCGCGAAGGCGTACGCGGAAGGCGCGCGGCTGCTGCACGCGGCGGAGGAGGAGATCGCGCTCGTCGAGAGCACGACCTACGGCCTCAACGTGGCGGCCCTGAGCCTGCCCCTGCCGGCGGGCAGCCGGGTGCTCACGACCAGTCTCGAGTTCCTGCAGGTGGCGATGCCCTGGGCCATGGCCAAGGACTGCGAGGTCGTGGTGGTACCAGGGCGCGACGGGCGTTTCGCCCTTGAAGACTTCGAGGCCCTCGCCGACGCGCGCACCCGCATGATCGTCGTCTCGTCGGTAGAGTGGTGCAACGGCTGGCGCATCGACGTCAAGGAGCTCGGCCGCTTCTGCCACGAGCGGGGAATCCACTTCGTCGTGGATGGCATCCAGCACGTCGGGGCGCTCGACTTCGACGTGCGGGACGCCCACATCGACATGATGACGGCCGGCGGGCACAAGTGGCTGAACGCCCCGTTCGGCTGCGGGCTCCTCTACGTCAACCGGGAGCTTCTGGGGAAGCTCGACCCGCCGCTCTGGGGCTACCTCAACCTGGTGACGCCGCCGCAGGGCTGGCCCGGCTACTTCGGCACGCCGAGCATCCAGCCCGTCGACGACTGGCACTTCGTGCAGACCGCCCGCCGGCTCGAAGTTGGTGGGACTTCGAACTATCCAGGCGCGGTGGCCCTGGGCGAGAGCCTCGCGCTCGTCAACGAGATCGGCATCGAGAACGTCGAGCGCCACAACCTCGAGCTCGCTTCGTACTGCGCCGAGGTTCTCGGGGATGCCGGCGCCCACGTGGTGACGCATGCGGAGGCGCCGGAGGGCAACCGCTCCGCCATCGTCGTGTTCCGCTTCTACCAGGACATGGCCGAGGAGCAGCGCCTGATGCGGGAGATCCACCGCCAGGGCGTCTATGTCGCGATGCGCTTCACGTCGCGGATCGGCGGGCTGCGGGTGTCCTGCCACTACTTCAACACCCACGAGGATGTAGACCGCCTCGCCGCGGTCCTGCGCCAGGAGGGCGCCCGCAAGGCGCCGGACTACCAGAGCGGCGTCATCGCCTGAACCTGAAGCCGGCGGCAGGCCGGGCTGCGGGCCCTCTGGCCCCGCCTTGGGCCTGCCTCGCCGCGTGAGGAGGTCTACCGCGTGCGCACGTTGGTGCTCAGTTACGCGGAGGTGCAGAGGCTCCTCGACTTTCCCGGGCTCGTGCCGGTCATGCGCGCCACGCTCGAGGACCTGAGCGCGGGGCGTACGCTGCTTCCCCCGCGCCAGGTGCTTGAACACCCCTCCCATCCCGGACTGATCGCCTGGATGCCGGCTCTGGCCGCTGGCGGCAAGCTCTTCGGCAGCAAGGTGGTGTCGGTCTACCCGGAGAACCGCCGCCAGGGCATGAACAGTCACCAGGGGGTGGTGGTGCTGTTCTCGCCGAGCGATGGCCATGTCGAGGCCATCCTCGACGCCGACGCCGTGACGGCGGCGCGGACGGCCGCGGTGACCGCGGCCGCCACAGACTTCCTGGCGCGCCCGGATGCGCAGGTGCTGGCCTTGCTCGGCAGCGGGGGGCTCGCGGAAGCCCACCTGCCGGCGATGCTGGCCGTGCGCCCGATCCGCGAGGTGCGGGTGTGGAGCGCGACCGCGGGTCATGCCAAGGACTTCGCGCGGCGCGCGGGCGCGCGGTATGGCGGCGTCCTGCGGGTCGCGGTGGACGCGAGGGAAGCGGTGGAGGGCGCCGACATTGTCTGCACGCTCACGTCGGCGCGTAAACCGGTTTTGC
>JAJZIE010000114.1 GCA_021810725.1 Bacillota bacterium
GCTGCGCCATCGCGAGACGTTCGGTCTCGCCTTCGACACCCGTCAGGAGATCGCGCCTGTCTACCGCGAGGCGGCGAGGGGACGCCGCGGCGGCGGTGCGCCGCCTGCCGAGCAGCTCCTGCGCCGGCACCTCGAGGGCGCACGGCTCAAGGGCGCGCGCAGCCCGTTCGGCGAGCGCCTGCTCCAGGTCTGCCTCGAGGGCCGCGACCGCTTCGGCGACCCGCGCAATCTCTACCTGGTAGCCGAGTTCTTCGGCACGCACCCCGATCTCCTGCTCGTCGCCGAGGGACACGTCGTCTGGACGCTCTACGCGCGTCGCCGGGATCCAGGCTCGCCCTACTCCCTGCCGGGACCGCGGCTCCTGCCGCCCTCGCGGCGCCTACCCGCCTACGCTCTGCCACCTGATGAGATCATGCGCCTCGCCGCCCGCGGCCGGTTCTCGCCCGTTCTCGTGGAGCGCGAAGGGCAGCCCCTGCGGGCCCTGCCCTTCGCGCCGCGCGAGGGAGAGGGCAAGGAGCTCCCTGATCTGCTCCACGGCCTCTCCCTGGTCGCGGCGCACGAGATCCGGCGCCGGCGCGAGCATGACCTCAGGCAGAGCCTCACCAAGGCCCTCGTGCAGCGCATCGCCGCCCGCGAGACCGCGCTCGCCCGCAAGGAGGAGGAGTATCTCGAGACCCATGGCGCCGAAGACCTGAGGCTGGACGGCGAAAGCCTCAAGGCGGGCCTGCACCTCGTCGAGGCCGGCCAGGGCGAGGTACTGCTGCCGGACGTGGAGGAGCCCGATCGCCTACGTCGCGTCACGCTCGATCCCCAGCTCGGTCCCAGCGAGAACATGGCCCTGATCTTCCGCCGCTACCGCAAGCTCAAAAGCCGACAGAGCTATCTCGGCGGGGATCTCGAGCGCCTGCGCGAGGAACTGGGGGAACTGGAGCGGCTGCGGGCGGAGGTTGCGAGGGCGGACGGGCTGCAGGCCCTCGAGGACCTGCGTCCCGCGATCGTGGCCACGCGCGAGGGCAGCCGGCAGGGCAAGGATCAGGGTCCGCTGCGCTTTCGCACCGCGGGCGGACACGAGGTCCTGGTCGGACGCAGCGCCAAGGAGAACGACCAGTTGACGCGATCCGCGCGGCCGAGCGACGTCTGGTTCCACACCAAGGACAGGCAGGGTGCGCACTGCATCCTGCGTCCCTTGCCGGGGCGATCCGTCGGCGCCCCGGATCGGCTCGAGGCCGCGCTCCTGGCCGCCTACTACTCGAAGCAGCGGCGCTCGAGCCAGGTGCCGGTGGACTACACCTTTGTCCGCCACGTGCGCAGACCGCGCGGGGCCGCGCCCGGCTTCGTCCTCTACGACCATCACGAGACGCTGTTCGTCACGCCGAGCGATGAGGCGATCGCCCGCATCAGGGACCGGTGAGATAGCTCCAGATGCTCGGATCCTCGAGCCCCAGGCGCCAGAGCACGATGCCGCGCAGGCCATAGCTCGAAGCCAGCCTCACCTTGCTCTCGAAGTCCGTGAGGCCAGCATAGTAGGCGATGTGGCGCACTCCGTCCTGCCAATAGACGAGATCCTGCGCGGACGGCGACTCGCCGTGCTGCAGCGCAAGCTGCCGGTAGGCGGCGAACGAGAGGCCCTGGGCGGTGCTCGAGCCGCCCCAGTCGTAGCCATAGAGGGGAATGCCGAGCACAACGCGGCGCGGCGGGATGGTGCGCGCTGCGAAGTTCGATACCTGCTGCACCCACGCGGTGCCGTCGATCGGGCCGGCGCTGCCTCCGGCGTAGTGCTGATCGTAGGCCATGACCATGACGAGGTCGGCCTCCTTGCCCAGCGCCTTGTAGTCGTAGGCGCCGGTCCAGGAGTTCCCGGGCTCGTCCTGGGTCTCGGCCGGCACCGAAAGCGTCAGGTAGTAGCCGTAGCGGTGCAAAAGGTCGGCAAGCTGCCCGACAAAACTTGTGTAGGCCTGCCGATCGCTCGGCGGAACCCCCTCGAAGTCGAGATTGATGCCGTCGAAGCCTTCCGTCTCGCAGAGGCCCAGGAGGCTCTCCATGGCGCGGCGGGAGGCCACGGGACTCTGCAGCAGGGGCCCCAGGACCTGCCCACCGTACTGGTTCTGCTGGACGAGCGCGAAGACCCAGAGATCGTGGTCCCGGGCGTACTGCAGCACGCGCTCGTCGGGCTGGCCGGTGATCGCGCCGTTTGCCCAGATGGTGTACCAGTCTGGCACGATGCCGGACAGCAGATGCGCGTCCTGCTCCAAGGTCTTGTAGCCGGCCCCACCTGCGCCGCCCTCGTAATAGCCGAGCACCAGCGGCGTCGGCAGACCGGCCGCGTGCGGTGCGCCGAACACGACCGGCGCCGGCTCGAGGCCGCGGCCGACGACAGGCGAGAAGAGCGCGTTGACCTCACGGGCCACGCGTCCCAGCACCTCATGTTGCAAGAAAGCCCCCGCCGCAATGATCGCACCGACCAGTACGGCGAGGGCAAGGATTTGCCTGATGTCGATGAAGCCGCGCCGCACGGGCTTCCCCCCACCTTCAGGGTTCGCCCATGCCTATGCGCCAGGGTTGCGGCCCATGCGAGTCGCCTAGACGGCGGGGCGCATGGCCACCGCCTCGATCTCCACAAGCTGGTCCTGGTAGCCGAGAAAGCTGACCCCGAGCAAGGTGCTTGGCGCGGGGTGCGCCTGGAAGAACGCCTCCACGACACGCCAGGCCTCGATCAGATCGCGGCGCTCCTGGGCGGCCACGTAGACGGTCGTCTTCAAGACGTCCGCGAGGCCGCAGCCGGCCTCGGCGAGGGCCCGCTCGAGGTTCTCGCAGGCCCGCTGCATCTGAGCGGGGATGTCCCGGGGGGCCACGACGGCGCCTTGCTCGTCCAGCGGACACGCACCCGCCGTAAAGATGAGCCCCGTCCCCTCCGCGACGGCGGCGTACGCATACGGTGCGCCCGGATAGAGAACGCCCGGCCCTACCAGCGAAACAGCCATCCGCGTCACGCTCCTCCGCGGGACATCCAGAATCGCTCCGCAACCTCGGTATAGCACGAAGCCACGATCCTGGGGAGCGGGCGTCTCACACCAAAAGACCTGCGCGTGGTCTCCCCGCCACGCAGGTCTTTGGGCGGCTCTCTTCAAGAAAGTGGAGACCAGGGGTCTGGCTTCAGACCCTCCCCGTGCCCCCTTGCGCCAGGATCGCGTCCTCGTAGGCCCCCGGGTCGAAGCCGACCACCACCCGGTCGCCGAACTGGGTGACCGGCACCGTGCGGGCGTCCGTGAGCCGGCGCATTTCCCGCATGTACCGGCTGCTCGTGAGGATGTTCCGCTCCTCCCACCTGACTCCCCTCGCCGAGAGGAAGCGCCGTGCCTGGGCGCAGTGAGGTCAGAGCGGAACGACGTACATGATGACGGACATCTCCAAACCGGCCTCCGTTCCTTTCAATCTGCACAAATCCACTCACGTCTGAGCAAACCTGCGCATCTCTCGATTCCTGCTTCTCCGGACACTGCCCGTGCCACCTGAGTCTCAGGCGACGTCGGGTCTTACACGTCCTCCACAGGCGTTTAGGGTGTCCGGGGAACTCCCGGCCACCAGGTGTGCCAAGTTGCGAGCAGCGTTCAGATCCCGGTCTAGGACCATCCCGCACTCTGCACACCGGTACACGCGTTCGGAGAGGTCCAACTCGTCCTTGACGGCTCCACACGCGCTGCACGTCTTGGACGACGCGAAGAACCTGGGAGCCACCACGAGGTGCGAGCCGTACCACTCCGTCTTGTATGCCAGCATCCGCCGGAACTCCGACCAGCCAGCGCTGTGTGCAGCAGGTTAGCATCGCCGGCAGCCGCCGTCAATGATGGCGGGTGCTCGGGGGCTGGACGCGAGGGGCGGCAGGCGACGCGGCCCGCCATCTTTCGCGCTGATCGGGCTTCGATGGTTCCCAGGGGCAAGGCTCGCGCGTATCCATGTAGCAAGGCACGCGTGGCTTGCGGGGTCTGGCCCCCGCCGCGTGCCGGAAGGTCGCCCGCCGTGATGCGACCGGCATGGAGGAGGTGCGCCCAACGGGGCTCAAACGCGGCATCCCCTTCCTGGTCGCCTTGGCGCTCATCGCGCTCTGGGAAGTCCTGACGCTCGTCCACCTGTTCCCCGCCATGCTGCTGCCGTCGCCCCTCTCGGTGCTCCAGGAGATTCCGAGGATCTTCACGGTCGGGTACGGCGGCCAGACACTGCTCACCGACATCTGGGTCTCGTCGGCCCGCATCGCGGCCGGCTTCGTGATCGCCGTCGTGGTCGGCGTGCCCATCGGCATCCTGATGGCATCGAGCGAGGTGGCCTTCCAGGCGATCGACCCCCTGCTGCAGTTCGTGCGGCCGGTCCCTCCCCTGGCGCTCGTGCCGCTCCTCGTCCTCTGGTTCGGCATCGGGGAAACCTCGAAGGGTCTCGTCATCATGCTCGGCACGATCCCCGTGATCATCCTCAACACCATCTCCGGTGTCCGTTCCACCCCGCGACAGCGCGTCCAGGTGGCGCAGTGCCTCGGGGCCACGCGCTGGCAGATCCTCCGCCACGTGACACTGCCATCGGCGTTGCCCGAAGTTTTCACCGGCATGCGGGTAGGCATCGGCGTCGGCTGGACCTGCCTCGTCGCGGCGGAGATCATCGCCGCCACGGCGGGTCTCGGCTGGCTTGTGCAGGAGGCGGGCCAGCAGCTGCAGGTCGGGATCATCTTCATCGCCATCCTGGCGATCGGGCTCATCGGCTACGCGATGGACCTTCTCATCCGGCTTCTGGAACACGCCTTGGTCCCCTGGAAGGGCAAGGCGTGAAGGTTCGCGAGGCTGGCAAGGGATTGGGGGATCGGGACGATGCGAAGAGGTCTTCGCGCGAGCATGGCGGCCATCGCGATGGGCGTCGCCGCCAGCCTGCTGCTCGCCGGATGCGGCGGCAAGACTGCGCCCACGTCGGCGAAGCACGTGCCAACCGTGGTGATCGGCTACGAGAACAACGGCGCGGACCCCGAGATGGCGGCGATGGCCGAGGGGTTCTTCCAGAAGTACATGAAGGGCGCCCATGTCGAGCTGAGGTACTTCAGTTCCGGGCCGGCGTCGCTGGCAGCCCTGGCGTCGGGCAGCCTGCAGTTCATGACGGGGCTCGGCAACCCGCCCGCGGCCGCGGCCATCGGGCAGGGGGTGCCGCTTAAGGTGATCTGGGCGCAGGAGCGCTACACCACCGACGAGGGGCTTGTGGTTCGTCAGGGCTCCGGCGTGAAGTCCCTCCAGGATCTCGAGGGCAAGAGCATCGCCATGGTCGTCGGCTCCACGTCGCCGTTCGAGGTGGCGACAGCGATGGCGCAAGCCGGCATTCCCGCCTCCGCGATCAAGTTCGCCAACATGAGCCCGCCCGACATGGTGTCGGCCTGGGAGCGCGGTCAGATCGACGCCGCCTACGTCTGGGACCCGGCGTTCGACACGATGCTGCGCCACGGCGGCACCGCGCTCATGTACGACCAGGATGTCGCGCAGCAGGCGCCGATCTTCAACCTGGCCGTCGTCCAGACCGGCTGGGCGAAGTCCCACCGCCAGCTCGTGCTCGGCTTCATCAAGGCCGAGCAGGCCGGTTTCGCGTTCTACCAGAGCCACCCGGCCCAGGCCGTGCGGGACATGGCCAAGGAGGCCGGCATCACGGTCGCGCTGGCCAAGACCGAACTGAAGGGCTACAAACTCTACAGCGTGCAGGACCAGATCGGACCCGAGGGACTCGGCACGGGTCAGGGCGTGAAGAGTTCGCTCGTCACCGTGTCGCTGAATTCGGCCGCCAAATACCTCTACAGCATCCGCCAGATCTCGACGCCTCCCGCGGATATGAGCGGCTCCGTGGACTCCTCTTACGCGCAGACCGTGGCGGCGGGGCAGTGAGCGGGGCGACCGGCCCATGATCGCGATCCACGATGTGCATATGGTCTATCCGGGCGGCAGGGGACGGCATTCCGTCCCCGCGCTGCGCGGCGTGGACCTCGATGTGGCCGAGGGCGAGTTCGTCTCCGTGGTGGGGCCGAGCGGCTGCGGCAAGTCCACGCTGCTGCACCTGGTGGCGGGCTTCGAGTTCCCGTCCCAGGGCAGCATCGAGATCAACGGCCAACGCGTCGCGGGGCCCGGGGCCGATCGCGCCGTGGTGTTCCAGCAGGCCGCCCTCTACCCCTGGCTGAACGTCGCGGAGAACATCGGCTTCGGGCTCAGGATCCATGGCGTGCGTGGCGCGGAGTACGAGCGCAGGGTCCGGGACTACATCGGCATCATGGGGCTCGACGCATTCTCGAGGCACGCTCCCTACGAGCTTTCGGGCGGCATGCGGCAGCGGGTCGCAATCGCGCGGGCGCTGATCACGCAGCCCGAGACGATGCTGATGGATGAACCGTTCGGCGCGCTCGACGCCCAGACCAGGAACGAGATGCAGCGCTTCCTGCTGCGGCTTTGGCGCACCCTGCGCCCGACGGTGCTCTTCGTCACCCACGACGTGGAGGAGGCGATCCTGCTCGGCGACCGCGTCGTGGTCATGACGGCCAGGCCTGGCAGCGTGGCGCTCGATCTCCCCGTCCCCTTCCAGCGGCCGCGCGAGTGGGATCTCGTCCTCACCCCCGAGTTCGTCGAGGTGAAACGGCAGGTGCTCGGGGTCCTGAGGCCGCAGCTCGAGACGGCCGAGCACCTCGAGGAGTTCATGGCGGGGCTCGAGGGGACACCGGAGTAACGGGGTATCCCGGAGGCAGCCGGTGGCCTCCCGCAAGCCCGGGCGAATCCCTCTTTTGCCATGCGCGCCCCTTCCGTGGCATCCTTGGATGCGGAGGCTACGGGAAGGGAAGCTGGTCCTATGCGGTACAGGAATGTGGGCAAGAGCGGCCTCAAGGTTTCGGAGGTCGCCCTCGGCAGCTGGCTCACCTACGGCGGCAGCGTCGCGGAGGAGTCGGCCATCACCTGCGTCAGGCGAGCCTTCGAGCTCGGCGTCAACTACTTCGACACGGCGGACGCCTACGCGCGCGGCGAGGCGGAGAAGGTCCTGCGCAAGGCGCTCGAGCCGTTCCCGCGTCACCATCTCGTCATCGCGACGAAGGCCTTCTGGCCGCAGAGCGACGATCCGAACGACCGCGGGCTCTCGCGCAAGCACATCATCGAGTCGGTCGAGCACTCGCTCGAGCGCCTCGGCACCGACTATGTCGACATCTTCTACTGCCACCGCGCCGATCCCGAGACGCCGCTCGACGAAACCTTGCGCGCCATCGACGACCTCGTCGCGCAGGGCAAGGTGCTCTATGGCGCGATCTCGGAGTGGCCGGCGGAAGAGGTCAGCCACGCGGCCAAGGAGACGACCAGGCTTGGCCTGCGCCGCATGATCGCGGACCAGGTGCAGTACAACCTGCTCGACCCGAAGATCGAGGTCGACGTCCTGCCGCGGGCCAAGGCGGCCGGCATGGGCATCGTCGCTTTCTCGCCGCTCGCGCAGGGCGTGCTGACAGGGAAGTACCTCGGTGGCCAGGTTCCGCAAG
>JAJZIE010000115.1 GCA_021810725.1 Bacillota bacterium
GCGAGCCGCTCGAGGAGCTTCGGCTGCCGGCCGGGCGTACAGCCCTGCGCACCTTCGGCGCGGTCGCCCTGGCCGCTCTCGGAGCCGTTGCGCTTCTTCTTCACTACAGGCTCCTGCCGAACCTCTCGATCGCCATTCCCGCCCTCCTGCTCGGAGGCGTCGCGGTGAGCCTGCCGGGCGGGGCGGCGCTGCGCCAGAGCGGCCGGCGCAGCTACGGCTTCTGGCTGCAGGCGGGGGCGGTGCTGCTCGGCCCCTCGATCGACCCGGCCGCCTTGTCGGCCATGGGCCTCCAGGGTCTCCTGCTCGTCGGTCTCAAGATCGCCCTCGCGTATGTGGGCGCCCGCCTCGTGCTGCGACGCTTCCTGCCACCCCTGACGGCGCGCCTTCTCGGCATCGGCAACTCGGTCTGCGGCGTCAGCGCCATCCTGCTCGCGAAGACCCGCCTCGGCGCCACGGACGCCGAGGCGACGCCGGCCGTCGGCGCCATCCTCTCCGTCGGCACGCTCGCGGTCTTCCTGGCGCCGCTCGTGGCGTTCGGCCTTCACCCTGCTCCCTACGTCGCGGGCGCCGTCTGCGGGCTCGCGGTTGACAATACCGCCGAGGCGATCGCCGCGGGCTCCGCCTTCGGCCCCATCGGCCTGCAGATGGCGTCGATGTTCAAGCTGACGCGCAACGCCCTGCTCGGCCTCGTGGTCGCGCTCTCGGGACGGGAGGCGAGGAGCCTACGGGAACTCATCCGCGACTTCCCGCCCTTCGTGGCCCTCTACGCCCTACTCGCCGGTCTGCGCCTCCTTGGCCTGCTCGGACCCGGACTCGCCGCATGGTCGGGCGACCTCAGCCAAGTCGCCTTCGCGCTCGCGTTCGTCGGCGTCGGCGCGATGCTGCGCCAGGAAGTCTCCGGCGGCAGCCTGCGCGACATCCTGCTCGGTTCGGGCTACCTCGTCGCCACCATGGTCGTCAACGCCGCGCTGGTGCTCCTGGTCGGCCCCTGAAGCAGAGGCGCTCGGATGTCGCCCGATCCGCTGCGCGTCGGGCCTGTCGCGACGCCGCTCTTGTATTGGCCCGTCCCATCGTGCACGCTGCAAGGGTGCAGGAGGGATCGCCATTCAAACCGTCCTCATCGCCGCGGTCGTGTACCTGGTGCTTCACGTCGTCACCGCCCGGATCTTCGCGCGCCACATGCCGGAACGCATGATCACGCACCGCGGTCTCGTCGGCAGCGAGACCACCATGCCGAGGCGCTGGGGCCTCTGGGTCGGGACGATCGGCTCGCTCGTCCTGAGCATCGTCAGCCTGGCGTCGCAGGGGCTCGGCGACACGGCGCGGGGTCCATCAACAGCGCTCCTGGTGCAGGGGATCCTATACTTGGCCGTTCTCTACATGTTCGCGCTCAACGTCGGCAAGAAGCGCCGCGAGGACCGGGACAAGCGCAGGGCCTGACCGCAAATTGCCTGGCCACTAGCCAAAGACATTCCTGATCTTAGTTCCATGAAGCCGCCCCCTGGACCGACCACCATCGGTCCACGGGGGCGGCTCTGGATCTATGCGGAATTTGGACCCCGTGCTGGAATGGTGTCAATCGACGACATACGGTGGATTGGCCGCGTCATCGCCTCGAAGGGAACCGGCGCGTCCGGAGGAGGCCGCACCATGGATCTGCCACGAGCGGAAGTGCGCGATTCCGCTGAATTCAAGGAGGACATGGGGGAAGCACTCAAGCGCTTCACCACCTCATCCCCCGACTATGCCGACACCGACCTCATCGACGTGCTGCGGCGGAGGGACTACGCCCGACTCGATGAGCTTGGCCACACCTATCTCGACTACACAGGCGGCAGCCTCTACGCGGAGTCCCAGGTGCAGGAGCACCTCGATCTCCTGCTGCACAGCGTCTTTGGCAACCCCCACTCGTCGAATCCGACGTCCTCCGCGGCGACCCACCTGGCGGAACGCGCCCGGGAAGACACCTTGCGCTTCTTCCACGCGGATCCCCGGGAGTACGCGGTCATCTTCACCCAGAACGCCAGCGGGGCGCTCAAGATCGTGGCCGAGTCATACCCGTTCGGCCCAGGCTCACGCCTCCTGCTGACGGCGGACAACCACAATTCCGTCAACGGTCTCAGGGAGTTCGCGGCCGCTAAAGGCGCCAGCGTCCGCTACATCCCGCTTGCGGCCGACATGCGCCTCGACGGGGAGAGCCTTGCGAGCGAACTCGCCGCCGGGGCAGGGAGCGCGCCGAGTCTCCTCGCCTATCCGGCGCAGTCGAACTTCAGTGGCGTGCAGCACGACCTCGGCTGGATCGCGAAGGCGCAGGAGAAGGGCTTCGACGTCCTGATCGACGCGGCCGCCTTCGCGCCGACGAACGAGCTTCGCCTGGACATGGTGCACCCGGACTTCATCGATATCTCCTTTTACAAGATGTTCGGCTACCCGACCGGCGTCGGCTGTCTTCTGGCGCGCTACGACGCCCTCAAAAAGCTCGTGCGGCCGTGGTACGCGGGCGGCACCGTCGCGTTCGCTTCCGTTTCGGCCTTCTCGGGTCGCGGGACCGCGCACCGCCTCTTCGACGCACCCTTTGCCTTCGAGGACGGCACGATCGACTACCTGGCGCTGCCGGCGGTCTCGATCGGCCTCCGCCACCTCGGCGGCGTCGGAGTGAAGACGGTTCACAAGCGCGTCATGCTGCTCACGGGCTGGCTCGTGCAAGCCCTCACGGACCTCCGGCATCAAAACGGCGGGCCCGTCTGCGAGATCTATGGACCGAACAATCTTGAGGCGCGCGGCGCGACGCTGCTGCTGAACGTCCGCGACCCCGAGGGCCGTCTCGTCGACTATGGCGCCGTGCAGCGGGCCGCGGACGCGCAGAACATTTCCGTGCGCAGCGGCTGCCATTGCAACCCGGGCGCCAGGGAAGCTGCGCTGCATATGGATCCCCTGCTTCTAAAAGAGAGCTTCACGCATCGGGCGCAATCGAGCGAGGAATTCCTGGAGTCGGTGCACGACCGACTGGATGGAGGGGTGCGTGTGTCTTTAGGAATTGTCAGTAATTTCGCCGATGTCTACCGTTTTGTGGATTTTGTTCGGGGTTTCTCAATGTAGGTCTTTACTGACACATGGCGAATCTGGCATTTGTGGAAGGATGGGTAAATGTGCGTCCACTGATCGGAATTACATGCGGCTACGATGCGGACGAGCACCAGTTCAGGCTCAATTCCCCGTACCAATTGGCGGTCGAGGCCGCCGGCGGTCTGCCTGTGCTGATCGGCGTGAGCGCCGAACTCGCCCCCGAGCTCCTCACGCGCCTTGACGGAATCGTCTTCACCGGCGGAGCCGACCTCGATCCCGCGCTCTACGGCGCCGAGCCCGCGGTCGGCCTCGGCGGCGTGAGCCCGAAGCGGGACGCCTTCGAGATCACCCTCGCGCGCGAAGCGTACAGGATCGGCCTGCCCACCCTCGGCATCTGCAGAGGCTGCCAGCTCCTGGCCGCGGCCGGTGGCGGCACGCTGTACCAGGACCTGCCGAGCGAGCGGCCCGGCAGCATCAAGCACTTCCAATCCTCGCCGCGCAACCATCAGAGCCACGCCGCCTCGGTGGTGGCAGGCACGAGACTTGCCGACGTCATCGGACAGCGCGAGATCCGGGTCAACTCCTTCCATCATCAAGCCGTGCGCGATCTGCCCGCTGGCAGCGTGCTCGCGGCCACCGCCCCGGACGGCGTCGTGGAAGCGTTCGAGGATCCGCGCCACCCGCACTGGCTGGCCATCCAGTGGCACCCGGAGGGATTCTGGCGCGAGGATGCCGCGGCGCTTGCCCTGTTCCACTCTCTTGTCGAGGCTTCCGCGCGCAGGGCCGTTTCCGTCTAGCGGGTTCCGGCGGAGGCCACAGCCTCTTGCCGTTCATTCCGTGACGATAGACGTGGGACAAGCCTCCGCACCGCCCCATCCGGGCGTGCCGCAGGCGGGGAGGTCACGCGACAGAATCCCCTGGCTCCACCGCACGCGCAATCGGGTCTAAGGAGGCAATCGAATGGAGATTCGCAAGCTGCTCAGCGGAGTGGTCGGCGCCGCCGCCCTTCTGCTCTCGACCACCGTCGGCACGCAGGTACAGGCCGCGGCCCCCTCCGCCAACATCACCATCGCGGTGAGCGGCGACGCGGTGTGTCTTCTGCCGTACAACACGAACGACAACCTGTCGTTCGGCGTGGAGTCCAACATCTATCAGGGTCTCGTCGGCTACAACGGCAAGATGCAGCTCGTCGGGGAACTCGCGAAGAGCTGGAAGGTCGCGCCGAACGCCACCTCGATCACGTTCTACCTGAACCCGGCCGCCAAGTTCTCCGACGGCACCCCGGTGACCGCCCAGGCCGTGAAGCAGAGCTTCACCTGGCTCCTCAACCCCAAGAACAACCTCGTGCGCACCGCGCTCTACTCGGTCATCAGCAAGATCAACGTGCTGAACACGGAGACCGTGCAGTTCGTGCTGAGCAAGCCGTTCGGCGCCATCCTGCCGACGTTCGCCCACCCGGCGGGCGCCGTCGTCGAGCCCAAGGTGCTGTCGAAGGGCGTCAACTACCTCTGCGCCAACCCGGTCGGCGGCACGGGCCCCTTCGTGTTCAAGGACTGGGTCCAGGGCGACCATATCACCCTCGTCCGCAACGCCAACTACTGGAACAAGGCAGGCGCCGCCAAGGTGGCGTCGATCACCTACAAGCCCGTCGCTGACGCCAGCGCGCGCATCGCCGGCCTCGAGACCGGCCAGTTCCAGGCGATCTACCCGGTGCCGAACGAACTCGTGCAATCCCTCAAGGGCCAGCCGGGCATCAACGTCCAGGTCGCGTCGAGCAACGCGGCTTGGTACGTCGCCATGAACACCCAGTTCGGTCCGTTCAAGAACGTCCTGGTGCGCCAGGCGCTCAACTACGCCGTCGACAAGAACACCTTCATCAAGGTGGTCTGGGGCGGCTTCGGCTCCGTCCTGCACTCGCCGGTCCCGCCGGCCGACGCCTACGCGATCAACGCCGGCAACTACCCGTACAACCCCGCGAAGGCAAAGCAGCTTCTGGCCAAGGCCGGCTACCCGCACGGCTTCACCTCGGTGCTCTGGGTCGGCAACAGCACGGAATCGATCTACGCCGCGACCTTCGTCCAGCAGCAGCTGGCGCAGATCGGCGTCAACATCAAGGTGGAGCCGATGGACAACGCGTCGCTGAGCTCCTCCATCTTCACACCGAGCGCCAAGCAGAACCTGCGCATGAACTACAGCGGCTGGTCGGCCTCCACGGGCGACGCGGACTGGGCGCTCCGCCCGCTGCTCGCCACGAGTTCCTGGCCGCCCTCGCTGTACAACCTGGCGTTCTTCGGCAACAAGTCGTTCGACTCGTACCTTGAGCAGGGCCTGAACAGCGGCGCACCAAAGGTGCGCGCCGCCGCCTACACCGCTGCCCAGAAGCTCGCCTGGCAGCAGGCGCCCTGGATCTACCTCGGCGTCTCGGACAACATCTGGGCGACCCGCTCCAACGTCAAGGGCATCGTCGTCCGCGAGGACGAAGTCCCGATCGTCTACGGCGCGTACGTGCAGTAGACCACCCGGTCGCCAGGGCAAGGGGCGCGCCATGCGTGCGCCCCTCCTTCCCCTAAGGAGTGACAGGTCTTGGCTGCCTACTTCCTGCGCCGGGTGCTGCAGATCATTCCCACGATCTTCGGCGTCTCCGTGCTGGCGTTTCTTTTTGTACACGCCATCCCCGGCAATCCCGCGATCTTCCTGGCCGGTCCCAACGCCAGCACCGCGACCATCCACGCCTTGACGGTGCAGTTCGGCCTCGACAAGCCGCTCGCGGTGCAGTACTGGTACTTCCTCGTCAACGCCGTGCATGGCGACTTCGGCAAGTCCCTGGGCGACGGACAGCCGGTGCTGAGGATCATCGGCTACCACTTCATGCCCACCGTGGAACTCGCGTTCTTCGGTCTGGGCCTCGCCGTCGTGATCGGCATTCTCGCCGGCATCGCGTCGGCGGTGCGCCGCAACACGGCGCTCGACTACAGCGTGATGACCCTGTCGATGATGGGCGTCTCGTTCCCGGCCTTCTGGCTTGCCATGATGCTGATCGCCCTCTTCGCCGTACACTTCCACCTGCTCCCGTCGGGCGGCGACCAGGGCTGGAAGTCTTTCATCCTGCCCGTGATCTCGCTCGGCACATCGGGCGCCGCCAGCATCGCGCGCTTCACCCGCCAGAGCATGGTCACGACGCTCACCTCGGACTATGTGCGCACCGGGCGCGCCAAGGGCCTGCGCGAGTCCATCCTGATCTTCAAGCATGCGTTCAAGAATGCACTCGGACCCATCATCACCATCATTGGCATCCAGTTCGGCTTCCTGCTCGGCGGTGCGGTCGTCGTGGAGGTTGTTTACGCATGGCCAGGTCTAGGGAACCTCTTGATCACATCCGTCGAGATGCGCAACTACCCGGTGATCCAGACACTGCTCCTCCTGTTCGCGCTCGAATTCATCCTGGCGAGCCTGCTCGTCGACGTCGCCTACGCGCTCGTCAACCCGAGGGTGCGCTATGACTAGCCCACAGCCGGCCCCGCCGCAGCTCGAGCGCCGCCAGGCGCTCGTCGACGTCCGTCTTTTCATGCAGCGCCGCTCCGCGGTTGTGGGCGCCGTGATCATGATCGTGATGCTCCTGATCGTCCTGTTCGGGCCGCTGATCGCGCCCTATTCGCCGAGCGTTCCGGACTACGCCCATATTCTCGCGCCGCCTTCGCTCAAGCACCTCATGGGCACCGACGAGTTCGGACGCGATGTCCTGAGCCGCATTCTCTGGGGCGCCCGCCTGTCGCTCGCGGTCGGCTTCATCGGGGCGTTCGCCTCGGCCATCCTGGGCACGCCGGTCGGTCTCGCCACCGCCTACTATGGCGGCTGGTTCGACGACATCGTGATGCGCATCGTCGACATCATCCTGTCGTTCCCCGGCATCCTGCTGGCCATCGGCGTGATCGCGATCCTTGGGCCAGGTCTGCAGAACGTGATCATCACCATCATCGTGTTCGGCGTGCCGATGTTCGCGCGCATCGTGCGCGGAAGCGCCATCAGCATCAAGGACCTCGAGTATATCGAAGCCGCCAGGGCCGGCGGCGCGACGAACTCGCGCATCCTCTACCAGCACATGCTCCGCAACCTGGTGGGACCGATCACGGTGCAGCTCACGCTGCAGATGGCGAACGCGATCCTCGTCGCCTCCTCCCTCGGCTTCCTGGGCTTCGGCGCCCAGCCACCGACGCCGGAATGGGGCGCGATGCTCGCGGAGGGCCGCATGTTCCTGACGATCGCCCCCTGGGTGGACATCTTCCCCGGCGTGTGCATCTTCCTGGCGGTTCTCGGCTTCAATATGGTCGGTGACGGCCTGAACGACATGCTCGACCCCAGACTGAGGCGATAGCCGAAGGCTGGCGGCTCCGTCCCGCCTGGGAGGAATCGG
>JAJZIE010000116.1 GCA_021810725.1 Bacillota bacterium
TGCGGCTGTCATCGCGGCGGAGACGAGCGAGGGCCTACTGCCGGTTCGGGCATGAACTGCCAATAGAAGGGTCTCAGGCACCTGCTCGGCGAAGCCCTCAACTGGCACGTCGGCCGGGTGGTGATCACCCACATGGATCGGCTGCTGCGATTAGGGGCGCAACGCTTCGCCATCCGCATAGCGGTAGCCTCGTCAGCCCGCCGATGCCTTCGGGCGCGGTGGAGGCCTGGTTTGCCGCCTCGACGGGAAACGGCGGCTGGGGGCATCGCACCAACTCCCCGCTTTGATGCAGTAAAGTGTGCTTTGAGGTGACCTCCTCTGACCTTCTCCGGCGCCCGCGTCCACGTGCGCACGATCCTCTCGAGCCGTCAGCTCGGACATGTCTTCGCTCCGGTGTGGCACGCCCAAACCGGTGCGCTGTTCGGTTTTGACGCCACTCCCCGCTTCGTGAACGGCATGTCCTGGCATGAGGCCGTCTTTGCCGCCCGGGAGATGGGAGAACTCGGGGAGCTCGCGTCGCTGTCGCTGCTTTCCGCCGTGCGCACGGGTTGGCAGCTTCCCGGACGCCTCAAGGTGCCGGTAGGGCCAGCGCAGGACATGGACTGCGCGCTCCCCTGGGACAGGCTGCTGCGCAAGAGCCGGGAAGTCGTCATCGACGTGGATCTCGCCCTGGACGGCCTGGAGGAGGCCTCGACGCGGACACTGGAGGCGTGCCGCGCGGCGGGCGTTTCGATCGCGCTCTCGGCGCGGGACGCGCAGACGCTTCGCGTGGCGCTTACCCGCTTGCGGCCAGACATCGTCCGCATGGACGCCTCGCGGCTGCGTGGCGATGATGGCGCGGCCACCCTGTCCCGCGTCCACGACGCCGGGGCGCTACTGCTCTGCGACGGCGTCGGGCAGGGCTCGGACGTGACCGCCTTCGCCGGTCTCGGCTGCGACCTTGTCGCGGGGCCGGCGCTTGGGCGGCCTGCTCCGGCCGACGCCTGGACCCCCGCGCGGATCGGCCTCAGCTGGCCTTTCGGAGCGTCCCTGTGAGCCGGCATTTCTGGCGCGGGGGGCGGCGGACGCGCTTCCCGGGGCGCAACGAGTGGCGCTGGCACCTCCAGCTGCAGGCGGAACGCCTCGCCTCGCCGCTGCGCATCGCGGCGATCCTCGCCTTTCTCATCCTTTGGCCCATCCTGCGACCGGAAAGCCCGCCGCCGACGAACGGAATCGTGCCGGTGCTGCTCATCGGTCTCTTCCTCTACGCGGTGCTCGATTTCCTCGTCCTGCGCCTGCGTCCGAACCTCGTGGCCCGCTTCCCCTACGGCTCCGTGCTGCTCGACTTCGTCTTCGCGGTCTCCTTGAGCGCCGCCACCGGTGGAGGAAGGAGCCCCATCTTCCCGATCCTCTTCCTCGGCGTCGCGAGTGCCGTCCTGCGCCTGGGCACCTGGCCCGGCCTTGTCAGCACCGGCCTCTACGCCGCAGGGGCCTACCTGATGGACCCGAGGAGTCCCTTCCTAGTGCCCGTCCTTCTGCTGCTGGGCATCAGTCTCAGCCTTTGGGGCACGCAGATCCTCGACGATCGCGTGGAGCACCTCAGGGATCCCTTGACCGGCGCGTTCACGCGCGCCTACGCCCTCTTCCACCTGGAGCGCCTGCTCGAGCAGCGCAAGACGTTCTGCGTCGGACTGATCGATCTCGACCACTTCAAGGCGGTCAACGACAAGGTCGGCCACGTGGCGGGCGACGCCGTCCTGCAGCAATACGTGCACCGGATCCAGTCCGGGCTGCGCGCCGGCGACCTCATGGGCCGCTTTGGCGGCGACGAACTCCTGGTCGTCTTCGAAGGCGTGTCGCTGGCCGACGCCCTGCCGATCGCGGAGCGGCTGCGCGAGATGGTGGCGAGCCAGCCGATCCGCGTGCCGGATTCCGCCGAGACCGTCTCGCTCACCGTATCGATCGGGCTGATCGAGGCGCTTCCAGGCACCCGGACGCCCGATCTTCTGCGCCGCGTCGACACCTGCCTCTACCAGTCCAAGCGCATGCGCAACGAGGTATCTGCCTGCTGAAAGGTCACTCTTGGGCGGCGTGCTGCCGCATTCGCCGCAGCAAGTCGCGCGCTCCCTCCACCAACTCCTCGCGCATGGGGAATTCCGGCAGGTCAAAGGCGAGAGAAAGCACCGCCCCGACATAGGCGGTGGGACCGCCGAGGCGATGTACAAGGTCCAGCAGGATCGCGTCGGGCAGGTATGGCTGCGTGACCGTCAGCATGACGGCCATCCCGGCAAGCTGATTTTTCGTGTCCCTGTCGGGTGCTCCCTGATCCATGTCGCGCAAGGAGACACCTCATTCCATGCCTCTTGTGCATTGAGCGGATGCCATACAGGCATTTGTTCCATGTCTTACGCGTCCTTCCTGCTGGCCTGCCAGTCAGAAATGATGGTCGCAGGGAGGCCGAGACGTGCAAGACCGGCGCCGACAGCTTGGCAGCCGCATCCGGCAGCTGCGGCTGGAACGCCATTTCACGCAGTCCAGGCTCGCGGAACTGGCGGAGACGGATCAAGCCCACTTGGCGCGCGTCGAACGAGGCGAGCGCTGGCCGAGCGTGCCCCTCCTGTTTCGGCTCGCGGACGGGCTTGAGGTCGATGTCGCCCGGCTGTTCCGCCGGGAGGGCGATGTGGAGGACCTGCGGGCCGACGTGCTCCTCGCGCTGCGTGACACGAACGCGGAACAGCAGGCCTTGGCGAGCGAGATGCTGCGCATCCTGCGCAGCTCCTGGCGTCTAGGCCACAGTTCAGCACCGGACGACGAGGACGAGGGTCCCTGAAGTTCAGAGATCGAACCAGGTCGAGGCGGAGCGGCGCGCAGGCGCCCTCCGCCTCTTGCTGCCCGGGTACGGCCGGCGCGCCTGGCGGCGGCGGGTTTTCCCATCAGCCGGGCAGGGAACGGCCCGGTGGCGAAGAAGGCGAGGGGAGGGCCCAGGGAGCAGTCCCGCGGGACGATCGCCAAAGCGGAAGGTGAGATCGTGGCGGATGAAATGGTTCGGGATGCGCTCGTCAGCCTGCACGTGCCGGTGCCGATGCGGGATGGCACCCGGCTGCGCGCGAATGTCTTCCGACCGGCGGGAGACGGGCCGTTCCCCGTCCTCCTGACCCGCACCCCCTACGGCAAGGACTTCGCCACGGGCATGCTCGGCGTCGAGCCGCTGCGGGCGGTGGAACGCGGCTATATCGTGGTGGTCCAGGACGTGCGTGGCCGCTACCGCTCCGAAGGCGAATGGCTGCCCTTCCTGCACGAGTTCGAGGACGGCTACGACAGCGTCGCCTGGGCGGCCGGCCTGCCCGGCAGCGACGGCAGGGTCGCCATGTTCGGCGGCTCCTACTTCGGCATGACGCAGTGGCAGGCGGCGGTGGGCCAGCCTCCCGGGCTCGCCGCGATGGCGCCCTCCATCACCTGGGGCAACTACCTCAACGGCAGCGTCTACCGGGGCGGCGCCCGCGAGCTCGGCCTGAGCCTGTACTGGTATCTCGGTGCCCTGGCGCCGGGGGACGTGCTCCGGCGCTATGAAGGCAGGCCGCTCGAACTCCTGACCAAGCTCCCCGCGCTCATCGGCGCCATCGACCATCTGCCGGCACTCTACGCCACCCTGCCGCCAGGGGACGTGCCGGACGCCGAGGGACTGCTCGCCTCCCTCAGGCGCTTCGCCGCATGGGCACCGGATGATCCCGCCTGGCGGGATCTCAACCTCGACGACCGCTACGACAAGGTCCAGGTGCCGACGTTCCACACGGCCGGCTGGTACGACATCTTCCTCGGCGAGACCCTGCGGCAGTACGGCGCGATGCTCCGTCTCGCCGAGGAACGCGGCACCCAGAAGCCGCGCCTGATGATCGGTCCCTGGACACACGGGAATTTCGTGAGCTTCAGCGGCGATGTGGAGTTCGGCATGGCGAGCTCCGGCATGCTGCTCGGCTATCAGGGCGATATGACCGAGGTGCATCTGCGCTTCTTCGACCGCGCCCTGGGACGTCCCGTTCCCTTCCCGGAGATGCCGTCGGTGGAGGTCTTCGTGATGGGCGAGAACCGCTGGCGCTACTTCCCCGCCTGGCCGGTGGCCGAGGCGCAGGAGGAGCGCTGGTACCTCACGAGCGGCGGCAACGCGAACACGGCCGCGGGCGACGGCAGGCTGGAGCGCAGCCCCTCTCGTGACGCGCGGCCGGACAGCTACGTCTACGACCCGCTCGAGCCGGTGCCGACCATCGGCGGCAGCCTCTTGATGCCCGCGAGCTACAGGGCCGGGCCGCGCGACCAAGGGCCGAACGAGGCCAGGCGGGATGTCCTCTGCTACACGAGCGAGCCGTTCGCGGAGCCGTACACCGTGATCGGCCCTGTCTCGGCCACGCTGCATGTCGCCTCGTCCGCTCCCGATACCGACTTCGTCGCCCGGCTGGTGGACGTCCATCCGGACGGACGCGCGATCAACCTCACGGACGGCATCGTCCGCGCCCGCTGGCGCCACACCTACAGCGTCCCGGGGGAGATCCGGCCCCAGGCCCCTGAGCCGCTCAGACCGGACGAGGTCGCCGCCGTGACCATCGACCTATGGGCGACCGGCGTCACCTTCCTGCCGGGCCACCGCCTGCGGCTCGAGGTGACGAGCAGTTCCTTCCCGCGCTGGGACCGCAACCTGAACACTGGAACGGACGAGTTCCTTGAGCCGCGCACCCCGCGCAAGGCGGAGCAGACGGTGTTCCACGACCAGGAGCACCCAAGTTTTGTCACCTTGCCGCACGTGGCCGGCTGAGACCAACATAGCGGACGCCGTCCCGCGGGGCGGCGTCCGCTGCGTTCACGGCGCACCGGGAATCGCGCTGTCGGGCCCGGACACCAGGCTCCAACTCCGTCCGCCGTCCAGGGTCCGGAACACCAGCGACTTCAGCACCTGCTCCTGATTCAGCAGCAAAAAGCCGATCCGGGGGCTGACGAAGTCGATCTGGTAGAGATAGTAGGACCAGTTCGGGCCGAAGTACTTCGGAATCGCCGACCCCGCAAAGGACACCCGGGACCAGTTCTGTCCCGCGTCGTCGCTGAAGTAGAGCGCCTCGTCGCGGGGGCCGCTCGCGAGGCCCGTGGCGGCAACGACCCTGCCTGCCCCGTAGAAGTCCACGAGCGGATCGTAGAGCTTCAAGCCGGGGCTCACATGCCCCCCGCGCAGGATCCACAGGCGCGCTTCGTCCGTCACCGCCTGCATGCCGTGGCTCGGCAGGGCCTGCTGGTCTTCCCGACTCAGCTGGCCCGGTGGGTAGCGGACGGTCCAGGAACGCCCGCCATCGGTGGTCTCGTAGACGCCTGGCGCGCCGACGCCGTTCCCGTAGCCGTAGGCGTAGCCGACGACGTGGATCCCCGCGTTGGCCGAGCTGAACGTCAGAGGCCCGGCCGCTCCGAAGGCCTGGTAGCTGAGCGGGAAAAGTTCGTGCCACGTGCGCCCGCCGTCGCGTGTCTGCCAGAGCTCCGCCCGTGCCGAGACACGGCCCGTCAGCTGCTGCAGCTCGATCCACCCTGTCGAGGGGCTCACGAAGTCCACCTGCGACGGCCAGAGCGACAGATCCGTGCCGCTGGTCGGCGACGTGACATAGTGGCACCGCCAGTCGCGGCCGGCGCTCTCTGTATGGCAGGCTTCCACCCGCCCCTTCCTGCTGACGGTGGCGATCCAGGCAGCGGACGGCGAAGACGGATCCATGCTCAGGCGCTGCACCGTCGCCAGTTGCCGCGGCGTGCGCCGCGACCAGGTGCGCCCGCCGTCCCTGGTCGTGAGCAGAGCGGCGTCGCCGGAGGGCTTGACACCCGTGGCCCAGCCGCTGGATCGGCCGAACATCTGCAGCTTCAGGATCATACCGGCGAACGGTGTCGGTGGCGTCGTCTGTCCCACCGTGGGAGCGGCCGCGCAGGCGCCCAGGCTCACGCCGGTGGCGATCAGGACGGCGGCGAGAGGCACAATGCGTCGCATTGGGCTATCCTCCCCAAGACCCATCCCACCCTCGAGGAGATATGCCACATCCTGCATGATTTTCCTGCTCGCGGCCGAGCCTAGGACGGATGGACGGCGTCCGCGGCTCTCGCGCAGATCTTGTGCGGTTTTAAGACCTCTCTAGTGCGAACCTCCTATGCTGCCATCGGAACCACCTGAACGCGAAGGGAGCTGATGCGCGTGAAGCTTGCGATCTTGGGCGTCGCCGGGGTCGCACTGCTCGCCTGGCAGGGGATGACCTCACCCTCCTCACCGCTGCATAGCGCCATCGCGAGCATTGCCGGGCAGAGTGGCAACGCTGTGGCCTCGGCTTCCGCGAAGGCGAAGCCCGGCAACTACGCCGTGGCGTCGCAAAGCGTCTCCTCCAACTGGTCCGGCTATGTGGTCAACGAGGGCCCGTACGCGGGCGTTTCGGCTTCCTGGAAGGTCCCGACCCTGAGTCAGTCCCAGGGTGGCGTCGTGGCCGAGTGGGTCGGCATCGGCGGAACGGGACAGAGCGAGGCGCTGCTGCAGTGCGGGGTTCTTCAGCAGTGGTCCGATGGTAACTCCGTAACCCAGGCCTTCACGGAAAGCCTGCCCGCGTCCGCGAAGCCGGGCAAGACCGTACCGGCCGGCGCCACGGTAACCGCGAGCGTCACCCCGGCCGGCCGGAATCGCTGGACGCTCACCGTGCGCAGCGGTTCGACGACGCTCGCCTCGCAGACGGTCACGCTCACTGCCGATGAGGCGCAGATGGTCGAGCAGTCGGCGGAGTGGATCACCGAGGCTCCGAGTACCGGGCGCGGCCGCATCGAGCCCTTGGCCACCTTCACGCCCGTGACCTTCCAGAACGCCACCGTCCTGACCCCGGCCGGCAAGACGGAGAGCATGGCCGTGGCCGGAACGCCGGCCCCCGTTGTGCTGGCGAGCATGGACGGCCTGCAGGCGCAACCGGGCGCGATTGGCGCCGGTGGTGCGACCTTCACCGTGACGGAATCGCAAGGGACGGCGCAGTCCCCCTACGGCGGTTCCTACCCGTACGGCTACGGGTACGGCGGGTATGGATCTGGCGGGTACGGCCGAGGCTACGGCGGATCCTGGGGCTATGGCAGCTACGGGTACGGCGGCTTTGGTGGATACGGCTACGGTGGTTACTCGCGCCACGGCAGTTGGGGCTGGTAGGCGCCCCTGACGCGGCTCGGGCCCCGCGGCGCATGGCCGCGGGGCTTGAACAGTTCACTTGAAACCAGCGCGAATCTACTCTAACCTTACCGGCTTGGAAAGGTTGATTGGGATTGGTGAGGCAGCCAAAGCGTTAGGTGTCGCTCACGACACTCCGATGGTAGGAAGCGCAGGGCAAGC
>JAJZIE010000117.1:0-4678 GCA_021810725.1 Bacillota bacterium
GTGTCGTGCGGGGGGTGCGGGAGGAGCCGGGTGGCGCGGTCGTCCGGCTCCTCGTCTACGCCGAGAACCAGGCGGGCGAGCGGGTGACGGAAGGCGATGCGGAGGTCTTCCTCCAGGATTGAGGTCGGCATCTAAGGAGGGCTTCGCTTGGCGGGCAGAGTGGCGATCGTGACGGGCGGCGGGCGCGGCATCGGCGCGGCGACGGCCAGGATTCTCGCGGCAAGGGGCGACCGCGTGGCGGTGACGGACCTCGACCTCGCTCCGGCCGAGGAGACGGCCGCGGCGATCCGCGCGGCGGGCGGCGAGGCGATCGCGATCGCCTGCGACGTCTCGCGCCGGCAGGACGTCGAAGGGGCGGTGGGGCGGACGGTGGCGACGTACGGCCAGCTCGACGTGCTCGTGGCCTGCGCGGGGCTGACGCGCGACAACCTCATCCACAAGATGAGCGACGAGGACTGGGACATCGTCGTCGCGACGCATCTCAAGGGGAGCTTCCTCATGGCGCAGGCGGCCCAGGCGCACATGGTGGGGCGCCGCTACGGCAAGATCGTGCTCACGTCGTCCACCTCGGCTCTCGGCAACCGCGGCCAGGCGAACTACGCGGCCGTCAAGGCCGGCATCCAGGGACTGACGCGGACGCTCGCGATCGAGCTCGGCCCCTTCGGCATCAACGTCAACGCCGTGGCACCGGGCTTCATCGAGACCAGGATGACGCGCGCGACGGCCGAGCGGATCGGCGTCGACTACGAGGCGATGAAGGAGCGCGCCGCCAAGGAGATTCCCTTGCGACGGGTGGGCCAGCCCGAGGATGTCGGGCACGTCGTCGCCTTCCTCTGCAGCGACGAGGCGAGTTTCGTCTCGGGGCAGGTCATCTACGTCGCCGGCGGACCGCGCGGCTAGGGGGCGGCGGATGCACCTCGTCGTCCTGCTGAAGCGCGTGCTCGACCCCGAGATCCCGCAGAGCGCCTTCTCCCTCGATCCGCAGCACAAGGAGCCGAGCGCGCTGCGCCACCCCTTCGTCCTCAGTGTCTTCGATGGCAACGCGCTCGAGCTCGCCCTGCGGCTGCGCGACACGAGGGCCGAAGTGCGGGTCACGGCACTGACCTTGGGTCCCAGGGCGGCGGAGGATGTGCTGCGCAAGGCCCTGGCCCTCACCGTGGACGAGGCCGTGCACATCGTCGGCGACGAAGCAGGCCTGCCGGCGGGGCGCAAGGCCCGGGTGCTGGCGGCGGCGATCCGCCGGCTGGCGCCGGCGGACCTCGTCCTCTGCGGCCGCCAGGCCGCCGACTGGGAGGCGGGCCAGCTCGGTGGCATGCTGGCCGAGGCTCTGGGGCTGCCCTGCCTGCCGTTCGTCTCGGGACTCGGCCTGGCTCCCGGCGGTTTCGAGGCGGTCCAGCAGGTGGAGAGCGGCCAGGCCGTCTACCGCGTGGCAGGGCCCGCGGTCCTGACCGTGACGAACGACCCAGGCAACGTGCTGCGCCCGGCGAGGATCAGGGACGTGATGGCGGCGCGCGGACGCGAGCTGACCACGATCCCGCTCGCAGATCTCGTGCCGGGCACGGAGGGCGACGAGGCCGGTGTGGAGACGCTCGACCTGCGCCTGCCCACGCCACGGCGGCGTGCGGAGATCCTGGACGGGGGCGATGCGGCGGAAACCGCCGCCCGGCTCGCGCGGCGGCTGCGCGAGCTCGGTGCCGTCTGATGGGAGGGAGGCCGTTGACGAACATCGCGACCGCCGTCTGGGCCTGGGGCGGCCGCATTCCGGCCGCGGGCATCGAGCTTGTGCGGTCCGCGGCAGCTCTCGCGGTCGAAACGGGCGGCGAACTCGGCGTCCTCGCTCTCGGCATCGGCGCGCGGGTAGCGGCGGACACCCTGCGGGCGGCCGGCGCGGACCTCGTGCTGACCTGCGAGGAGGAGGCGCTCGACACGGCTCCGGGCGAGGCGGGCCTGGCGGCGCTCCTGGCCTCGTGCGACGTCTTGCGGCCGTCCCTTGTGCTGCTGCCCGCCGACAGCCTGGGACGTGACTGGGCGCCGCGCCTCGGCTACCGCCTCGGCGCGGGGCTCGTCACGGAGGTGACCGACTGGTCGCTCGAGGATGGACGGCCGGTTTTTCAGCGGCTCGTCTTCGGCGGAAAGGCCATCGCTACCATGAGGGTGGCGGGAGGCGTGGCCGTCGCCACCGCGCGCCCCGGGGCCGGTCGGCGGGACGAGCCGCCACGGGCCGGCCGGGGGGAGGTGCGGGATCTCGGCCTCGCCATCGAGGCCCAGCCGAACTGGCCGCGGCTCCTGCGGCGGCAGGCTGAGGAGCGGCAGGGGCCGGGCCTCGAGGAGGCCAGGGCGATCGTTTCGGGCGGCAGAGGCCTCGGCGGCCCGGAGGGGTTCATACCGCTCGAGCAACTCGCCCGCACGCTCGGCGGCGCCGTCGGGGCGTCGCGGGCGGCGGTCGACGAGGGCTGGGCGCCACCCTCCTGGCAGATCGGCCAGACGGGCAAGACGGTGGCGCCGGACCTCTACGTCGCGGTCGGGATCTCGGGGGCGAGCCAGCATCTCGTCGGCTGCTCGCGCGCGAAGACGATCGTCGCGATCAACCGGGACCCCGAGGCCCCCATCTTCGACTACGCGCGGCTCGGCGTCGTCGGCGACTGGCGGGAGGTCCTGCCGGCCCTGACAGCGGCCCTGAAGGAGATGCTTGCGGATTGATCCTGGAGCAGACGGTGGCCGAAAACGCGTGGCGGCTCGAGGAGGGGCTCTACCGCATCCTGCTGCCCATGCAGTGGTCTGTGCCGTTTGTCAGCGTCTACCTGGTGGAGAGCCGGGGGCAGCGGATGCTGATCGACGTCGGCATCAACGCGGAGACGAGCCTTCGGGCGCTCGGGCGGGCGCTCAAGGCGATCGGCGTGCCGGACGGTGCCCTGGACATCATCCTGCTGACGCACCGCCACCCGGACCACGCCGGTGGCGCCGCGGCGGTGCGGCGGCGCTGGGGCGGGCAGGTCCTGCTGCATCCCGCGGATCTGGCGCCGCGCGCCGGGGGAGAGCGCGAGGCCGCCGCCTGGGCCGCGGAGCAAGGTGTGCCGGACGAGGTCGTCCGGGCGTTCGCCGGCTTCAAGCCGAATGGCGGCATCGAGCTCGGCGACGCCGTGACGCCGCTCGATCCCAGCCGGGCGATCCGCGTCGGCGACATGAGCTTCGAAGTGGTCGAAGTGCCGGGCCACTGTCCGGGCCAGGTGATGCTCCACGAGCGGCGCCGCGGCTGGCTCTTCTCCGCCGACCAGGTGGTGGAGCCCGAGGCGCCCAACGTCTGGATGAGTCCCGGCGTCGGCGGCGATCCCCTCGGCGGCTACCTCGCGAGCCTGCGTCGCACGGCCGAGATCGAGGCGCAGCTCGTGCTGCCGAGTCACGGTGTGCCGCTGCGGGGCGGACTGCGGGAGTTCGTCGCGCGGCAGCTGCGCTTTCAGGAGGAGTTCCTCGGACGTACCCTCGCGGCGCTGCCGGCGGAGGGGGTCTCCACGTGGCAGGTGGCGCGGCGGCTGGCGCCAGGGCGCCAGGACCCCTCGGCGCTCGCGGAGACGCTCGCGGCGCTCAGCCACCTGCAGGCTACGGGGATGGTGCGTCGCGGAGCGGACGGCCGCTGGACGGCGGCGGCTTCGTAAGGACGATGGCGGAGGAGGCGGCAACGATGGGCGAAGGCGTGCCAGGGCTCCAAGAGCTCTTCAGCCTGAAGGGCAAGGTGGCCCTCGTCACGGGCGGATCGCGCGGCATCGGGCTCGAGCTGGCCGAGGGTCTCGGCGAGGCGGGAGCCCGCCTCGTGATCACCGCGAGGCGCGAGGAATTTCTGCGGGAGGCCGAGGCGTCGCTGAAGAGCCGTGGCATCGAGGTGGCCGCGATGCTCGGCTCGGTGGCGGAGGAGGCCGACGTCCGGCGCTGGCTCGAACAGACCATCGCCATCTATGGGCGCATCGACATCCTCGTGAACAACGCCGGCATCAGCTGGGGCGCGCCGACGCTCGAGATGCCGTTCGAGCGCTGGCGCCAGGTGATGGAGACGAACCTCGACGGCACCTGGCGCCTGACGCAGGCCGTCTGCCGGCGGATGGTGGACCAGGGCGACGGGGGGCGGGTCATCAATGTCGCCTCGATCGCCGGGCTCGCCGGCGGCCGCCCGGACGAACTCTCGGCGATCGGCTACTCGGTCTCGAAGGCGGGCGTCATCGGCCTGACGCGCACGCTCGCGACGCACATGGCGCCCTACGGCATCCTCGTGAACGCGATCTGCCCCGGGTTCTTCCCGACGCGCATGACGCGCGGCATCCTGCAGGAGGCGGAGGCGATCATCGCCCAGCGCACGCCGATGGGACGCATCGGTCGGCCGGGAGAACTCAAGGGTCTCGCCGTCTTCCTTGCCGCACCCGCGAGTTCCTACATCACCGGTCAGGCCATCGCCGTCGACGGCGGCGCCACGGCCTGAGCGGCGGAGGAGGCCCTGCCATGAGCGATGCCGTGATCGTGAGCTCCGTGCGCACCGCGATCGCCCGATCGCCCGGCGCGCTCCAGGACGTGCCGGTGGAGCGGTTCGGTGCCGCCGCGATGCGCGAGGCCCTGCGTCGCGCGCGGCTCGAGCCGGGCGAGGTCGAGGACGTCATCTGGGGCAACGTCATGGCCGGAGGCGGCAACGTCG
>JAJZIE010000117.1:4688-7310 GCA_021810725.1 Bacillota bacterium
CGAAGCTGGATTGCCTGTCGAAGTGCCGGCGATGACGGTAGACCGCCAGTGCGGATCCGGGCTGCAGGCGATCTGTCTCGCCGACCAGGCGGTGCGGGCCGGCCAGGCCGATGTCGTGCTGGCAGGCGGCAGCGAGTCGATGACCAGGGCCCCCTTCCTGATGGAGCGGCCGACCGGGGCCTATCAGCGCATGCCGCCCGCGTTCGTGCGCGCAAGGCTGGCGCCGGACGCCATAGGCAATCCGCCGATGGGGGTCACGGCGGAAAATGTCGCGGAGCGCTACCGGGTGAGCCGCGAGGACCAGGACGCCTTCGCCCTGCGGTCGCAGGAGCGGGCTTCGCGGGCGATCGGCGAGGGTCGCTTCCAGGAGCAGATCGTGCCGCTCGAGCTGCCCGCGGGACGCGGCATGAGCAGAACCTTCGACGTCGACGAGCACCCCCGCGCGGACACGGCCCTCGAGCGCCTGCAGGCGCTGCGGCCTGCCTTCCGCCAGGGTGGCACGGTGACGGCCGGCAACTCGTCGGGCATCAACGACGGCGCCGGCGCGGCGGTGGTGATGTCGGCGGCGCAGGCGTCGCGCCGCGGCCTCGCGCCGCTCGGCCGGCTCGTGGCCTGGGCCGTCGCCGGCGTCGATCCGAACCTCATGGGCATGGGGCCGGTGCCGGCCGTGCGCAAGGTGCTTGGGCAGACGGGCTTGGGGCTCGACGACATCGACCTCGTGGAGCTCAATGAGGCCTTCGCGAGCCAAGCTTTGGCCTGCATCCGCGAACTCCGTCTCGACACGGAGAAGGTCAACGTGAATGGCGGCGCGATCGCCCTTGGCCACCCGATCGCCGGCACCGGCGTGATCCTGACGGCGAAGCTGCTCTACGAACTCAGGCGCACGGGTGGTCGCTACGGCATTGTGACGGCCTGCATCGGCGGCGGGCAGGGCATCGCCGCCATCTTCGAGCGGCTCTGACCCTGTCCCCGGCTCCTTTCGGTCGTCTAGGGGCGCGGGATGCTCACACCTGGCGCCGGCGTCAGCGGGCGGACAGCGTACTGGAGTTCCGGGGCCTCGTGTGCCGCGGTCATGGGATACACGGCGACGATGCGAAAGTTCGCTGGCGGCCAGGCGGTGATGACGGTCGGCATGGCGAAGCCGACCGACGCGAGGAAGATCGTGCGGTGGGGTTCGGTCGCGCTCGGCCACGGCACCGCGAAGAGGTGTCCGGGCGGGACGGTCAGCACAGCCGCTTGCGACGCGGCGAGGCCGAGGTTGGCGCCTGCGGGCGGAAGGGCCGCCGACGACGCGGGCTTCAGCCAGTAGATGCTCGTCTGCATCTGGTTCCAGAGCGTGCCCGTGCCGGTGCCGATCTCGGTCGGGGGATCGTCGACCAGCGCGATCGGCCGAAAGCGTTTCGGCGGCCAGTTCTGCAGGACGGCGGGGATGCGGAAGCCCTTGGGCAGCAGGTAGATCTGCTGCGGGGGCTGCGACGCGTAGGCGAGGTCGGTTGGCCAGGTGACGGCGTAGAGCTCGTGCAGACGACTCCAGCGCACGAGCTGGGCGATACCCGCTTCGGTCGCCGCGGGCTGCACGCGCACCGCCGCCAGCACTCGACGCGAGACGCCGGCAGGAGCCCAGACCTCCACCTCCACGGCCAGGGAGGTCGGCACAGGCAGGATCGTGGCGATACCGCGTGCCACGAACGGATCGCGCCTCTGTCCCGCGGCCTTGAAGGGATCGCTGTGGCTTCGGTCGATGAAGCGGCCGTGCAGTAGGCTCCCGCTCACGGACGTCCAGTGGACGTCGGGCGACCCGAAGAGGCTTTGCACGTCCCAGCGGCCCTCCTTGTCCTGCATGCAACCGACGCAGCCGGTGGAGACGACGTCGACCTGCTCGGAGGGATCCTTCGCGTCCTGGAACGCCGTGCCGCTCGTGTCGCCGACCCCGACCCGGCGCGCACGCCAAGCCGCCGGGACTTCCAGGCGGACCGAGGTGTCCGGCGAGATCGTGACGGTGACAGGGCGCATGCCCGTCTGGGTTCCGCGGCTGACCGGCCGGTTCGGCTGGGCGGCGCCGCAGCCTGCGGCAAGCAGCAGGATCCCGGCCAGGCTCAGCATCCACGCTCTTCGCATGTCCGCACTCCCCTGCGCTACAACGTCGGACGAATCAGCGCGAGAGCGCCACCTGAGCCCAGGCAACGCCGCCGTCGGCGGTCGCGTAGAGCTGGCCGTTCGAGAGCAGCCAGCCGTGCGTTCGGTCCGCGAAGGTCAGGGTGGTGGGGTAGAGCTGCACGGAGGACGGGAGGTTCACCCTGGTCCACGTACGGCCTGCGTCCGTGCTGCGCAGGACTCCGCTGTCGCCGAAGAGCCAGATGTCCTTGCCCTCGGCCGCCACCACCGACGCCCCGACCTGCCCCTTGGCCGGCGGCCAAGGCCAGGCGGCCATGGGCCGCCACGTCCTGCCGCCATCGCTCGAAGCGGCGAGCCCGTATTGCCCGGTGACCTCCGGCTTGCCCGCTGACTTCTTGACGGTCTTGAGGAAGACGGTGGCGTAGGCTTCGTGCGGCCCTGCCCATGCCACCTGCTGCGGGTGGCCGAGGGGGAAGGCGCCCAACTCTGTCCAGTGCCGCCCGCCGT
>JAJZIE010000118.1 GCA_021810725.1 Bacillota bacterium
CAGGCTCTGGCAGCGGCCATCTGGCCACTGTGAAACCGGCCCCAATGAAGCAGGAAGTTAGCGTCAAAGCTACCTTCGGATAGTTTTGAGTAGGTCTAACGGAACGGCCTTGCCATCGCATCCGCGCCTAATCCTGGCCCGCGGTCCTCGGCGGCGTGTCGACGGGCCAGCGCACCCAGACGGTGGTGCCCTCCTCTGGCGCGGTCTCGAGGTCGACCGATCCGCCGCGCGACGTGACGAGAACGCGGGCCAAGGCGAGGCCGAGGCCAAGCCCTCCCTGACGGTCGCCACTGTAGAAGCGGTCGAAGGCGTGCTCCGCGACCTCGGCTGTCATGCCGACACCTGAGTCCCGCACGAACACCACCGCCTCCTGGCCGTCGAGCCGCCAGCCGAGGTCGATGTCCGTGCCGGGCGGATTGTGCCGTTCCGCGTTGTCCACGAGGATCCCCAGGACCTGCCGCACCTCGGCGGCCGGGGCCGTCACCCAGAGGTCCCGCGGCCCTTCGCTCACCTTGTGTCCGTGTGCCGTCTGACGCACCGCCTCGGGGAGGTCGCTGAGCGGCTCGCCTTCCTGCGTGTCGAGATCCCGGATGCGCAGGGCGAGGCGCGATGCTTCGCGCTGCGCGAGCGCCGCCGCCTCCTTGGCCTCCTTGGACCCAAGCCTGCCGCTGGCGAGTAACTCCAGCGTGCCCAGCACCGTCGAAAGCGGCGTGCGCAGGTCGTGCAGGGTCATTTCGCGCAGAGCGCGCTCCCTCTGCTCGGATCCCTCGAGGGCGCCGAACATCTGGCTCAGCCTGCTCAGCATCTGCTGCAGGGCCTCCGCAAGGGAGCGGATCTCCCGCACGCCGTGGTCTTTCGGCAGGTGTGTCTCGAGGTCGCCGGTCTCGCTGATGCGGGCTGCTTCCGCCGAGAGCGCCGAAAGCGGCGCCGTCAGGCCGCGCGCGATGGCGACCGAGACCAGGGCGGCCAGCAGCACCGCCGCGAGGGTGACGAGCGCCAGCACCTCCTCGAGGACGCCGACGGGGCGGCTCACGCCTTGGAGGCTGACCTGATCGAGGAAGTAGCCGCCAGGCACGATGAGCACGTCGCGCAGGTCCTTGGACGTCTGGCTCAGGCCCGGCGGCGGCGCCACAAGCGGCGTCGCGCCGACGGTTGCGACGCGCTGCCCGCCCGCGTCGTAGATGGCGACCGACTCGCCGGCGTCACGACGGTCCCGGACAGCGCCGGTACTCAGGTAGAAGCGGGCCTCCGTCTGCACCGACGTCTGCAGGTGAACCTCGACGTTCTGCAAGAGGACGTTGTGCAGAAAGTAGACGGCACCGACGTCGACCAGAAGCAGCGACGCCCCGACCAGCACCACCATGGCCAGGAGGAGCCGGTGACCCAGGCTCTCAAAGACGTGCCTAAGCCTCCGCATGCTCGTCCAGCTGATAGCCGAATCCCCGCATCGTGTGGATCAGGCGTGGTCCGAAGGCCTCGAGTTTGCGCCGCAGATAGCTGATATAGACGTCGAGCACGCCACTGCCGACTTCCGTGTCGTAGCCCCAGACTCGTTCGAGGATCTGATCGCGGGTCAACACGTGCCGGGGATTGCGCAAAAAGAGACAGAGCAGGTCGAACTCGCGCCGCGTCAGATCAAGGCGCTGTCCCGCCCGCGTGGCTTCCTGCCGCTCGAGGTGCACCTCGACGTCGGCGAAGGACAGCACCGGCAGCGCCTGGCCCGTGGCGGCGGGTCGGCGAGCCACCGCCCGCATGCGCATGACAAGCTCTTCGAACGCGAAGGGCTTCGCAAGGTAGTCGTCCGCGCCGAGTTCGAAACCGCGCACGCGGTCCGGCACACTGCCGCGCGCGGTCAGCATGATCACCAGCATGCCGCGATCCTTGAAGCGCGGCACGAGCGAGAAGCCGGATCCGTCCGGCAGGTTGACGTCGACAAGCGCCAGGGGGAACGCGGACCGCGCCACAAAGGCCATCGCGCCCTCCACCGTGTCGCAGAGCGTCGGCTCGAAGCCCTCCGCGGCGAGGCCGAGACGCAGGGTCGCCGCAAGCGACGGGTCGTCCTCCACCACGAGAACACGCATCCTGAGCGCATCTCCCCAAGGCCGGCCAGCGTTGCGACTTCTGCCGCAGACGCGCCGATGCCCATTACTCGAAACGCCGAGGTCTGTCACGGTTCGATTTTGGCTGTCACATCTTGTAACCGGTTTACAAAGGGCTAAGATCCGCTAAAGACCTCGGCACTCGCCCCGGGCGCATTTCGTTGCCTGTCGGCACGGAGGGCTTTTGGACATGCCTTGGACGCAAGCCATCGTCGGATTTTGAGATCTTTTTCAGGTGCCCCCGGATGATACAGCTATCAGGCCGATCTAGGGGGCATCGCACATGATCGTCGGCAAGCTTGGCTCACTGGCTCTCGGGCTTGGAGCCGCGGCACTGGTACTGGGCTCCGTGGGCCAGTCGGCGTACGCCGCCTCGCCGCAGTCCACGTTCAGCGCCCGCTACACGCAAAACGCGAACACGGAGGCGCTGCTGCTGCAGCAGGCGCAGGCCGCGGGCGGCTCGAGTCCCGCCATCACGACGTACAGCAATACCGTTCGCTCCATCGAGGGGCAGGTCGGCCTGCTCTACAGCTCCGAACAGGCCCTCTCGCTCACCAAGGCCGCCATCCCCGTTCAGATGTCCGATCGGAACAAGCTCCAGACCCAGGAGCGTACCCTGAACCGCGAGCTCACGAACGCCAGGGCGAATCTTGAGCGGGCGAAGAGGGACAGGATCGCCGCGACCGTGCGCATGCTCGAGCTGCAGGTCAAGACATGGACAGCGCAGCTTGCGGAGATCAAGTACGAGCTCGGGCATCCGCTCCTCGACGGCACCTGGACCGGACACCCGCTCGGCGGCGGGCTCAGCGCCCTGCAGCAGTCGATCCTGGATCTGCAGCAGGCCGCCATCCACTACACGCGCCTTTGGATCGCCGCGGCGAAGACTGCGCCGACGCTGGGCAACCCCGCCACAGTCACTGGCCTGCGCTACACTTCGGCGAGCGTCCAGATCCCCTCGCCCGGCTCGGCCGCGGCGACGGATCCCGTAGCCGTCAAGCCGGTCGTCAAGGATGCGCACGGGAACGTGCTGCCCGACTCGGGTGCCTATTCGCTGACAGTGCCACCCGGTGCCGTCGGCGTGGTGATCGACGCGACGACCGGCCTGCTCTACGTCTACCCCGGCGCGACGAGCGGCATCTACGTGATCAGCTACAGCCAAGGCGGCGGCGTCGACCGCGTCGGTGTCTCCGTGTACCGCTAGCGCATGCGCCGCCATCGCGCTACATAGGACGGATCGCGGCTTCATCCCGGTACCGGCGCCTGGACACCGTGGCTTTCGCTGGCCGGGCGCCGGCCGGGACCGGCAAGGTGGTGTTGGCCCCCGTGCGCACACCCGCAAGAGCTGGATCGTCGCGCCGTCTCCTGGCATGGCTTGCGCTCGCGGGCGTTCTCTGGCTGGTGAGCGCCGCAAACGCCCAGGCCGAGACCAACGCGACCTTCACCGCGCACTACGAACACGAGGCACAGGTCGTGACCGTGCTCTGGACCGAGCTCCAGGCACTGTCCGCGGCGCAGCGGGCGCGAGGAGGCGATATCTCCGGGTCGGTAGCGGCGCTTCAGGACGAGACCGCCTCGCTCTATTCCGATGATCAGGCGCTATCCGCGACCGGCGCCCATCCGCTGTCCGCGGCGACGTGGACGAAGGGCATCCGGGCGGCATTGAAGTCGGCCACGGCCGGTCTCGCTGCAGAGATTGCGACCTGCACGACCGCACAAGGCAACGGCGCCGCGTTGCGCGCCCGACTGACGGCACTGGTCGCATCGGCCCGCCAAGAGAAGGAGCAGGTAACAAAGGAGCTTGCCAAGGTCAATGCCGAGAGCCACCAGCCCGCCTTCCGCACCTCGGCGAGCGTCCAGAGCGCTCTGCTTCAGGAAACCCTGACCGAACTCCAGTCGAGCGTCATCGAGCTGCTGGAAGGCTGGCTGCTTCTGGCGGATACCTCGCGGGCGGCGAGTCAGCCCGTCGCCATTCAGGGCCTCGCCTACACCCAGGGTACGATCTCGATTCCAGCCAAAGGCGAACCGCCGGAGGCGGACACGGTCGGATCGCAGCCCGAGGTGACCGATAAGGACGGTCACCTCCTGCCTGACACGGGCGGTTACCGCCTGCAGGGCCCGCCGAGGTTCCGCGGCGTCGCGGTGGACCGCCTGATCGGCACCGTGACCGTTCGACCCGGTGCGACCCCCGGCACGTACACCATTACCTATACTCAGGGCCGGGCATCGGAGCAGGTCACGCTTCGGGTGGCGCCCTGACCTCCGCATGCCGGACCTCCGCGAAGCTGGTGATGGCGACCGATGCGCGTCCTGCTCGTCGACGACGAGGTGCCACTTGTCCGCGCGCTGTCGCAGATCCTCCACCAGCAGCAGTACGACGTCGACGCCGCCCTTGACGGCCTTCAGGGCCTCGACATGGCGCGGGCCGGCATCTACGACCTGCTGCTGGTGGACGTCATGCTGCCCGGACTTCCGGGGACCGACCTCGTCCGCATCCTGCGCGAGGATGGCGACACCACATCCGTGCTCATGCTGACCGCTCGCGGCAAGGAGGACGACAAAGTGCTGGGCCTTGACAGCGGCGCCGACGACTACCTGGTCAAACCTTTCGGTACGGCGGAGCTGTTGGCGCGCATGCGCGCACTGACCAGGCGGGTTGGCGAACTCGCAGGCGTCCGGCAGTTGACGGCCGGCGACTACACGCTCGATCTTGTCCGGCGCATGCTCGTCCATGGCGCGGCAGCCGTGCCCCTGACGCACAAGGAGTTTCAGCTGATGGAGCTCTTCATGCGCCACCGCGGACAGGTGCTGCCGCGCGCCGTGATTTTCGACCGGATCTGGGGCTACGACACCGAGGTCGACAGCAGCGTGGTCGACACCTACATCCACCTGCTGCGCAAGAAGCTTGGACCGCGGGAGGCGAAGCCTGCCGCCGCGTTGTCGGACATCCGCACGATCCACGGTGTCGGTTACATGTTCGAGCCGTCCGCTTCCCGGCGGAAGCCCTCGCCGTGATGTGACAGTTCTCGCAATCCGGCGCCGGTGTCCGCCATCCCGCCAAAAGCACGTTTGGGGGCGAACTCGCACTTGCGAGGTGCCCTCTGGATCCTACAGGACGTAGCGGAGCCAGCCGCCGCGGCCAATGAGATCGGCCCCCGGAGGGCATCCGGGGGCCGCGCCATCGGACTTCGCGCGTGTTGTTGCCGTCAGGGCGCCGGTGACAGGGCGGGGCCGGCTCGGCTATCCCTATTTCCCGGGACTAGTGGCCTTCGCCTTCGTGCGCATGCTCGTGCTCGCCGCACACCTCGCCCGTCGATGCGAGCTCGCCGCGCAGGTACGCCCTCACGGCCTCATCGGCCGATCCGGACGCGCCCAGGACGACCTCGATCCCATGCTGGTTGAAGATGTCGACGGCGGCTTGGCCCATGCCGCCAGCGATCACGACGTCGCAGCCCATGTCCTTGAGGAATACCGGCAGGAAGCCGGGACGATGGCCCGGATTCGGCACGACTTCCGGTGCAGCCACACTGTTGCCGGGGTTCTCGTAGATGGCAAAGGACTCGCAGTGACCGAAGTGTCGGCTGACCTCGTTCCCATCGCACACGGCGGCAATCTTCATGAACAGGAACCCTCCCTCATGCTGAGCCTCGGGCCGACCCTACATCTTTGGCAGCTCGCCGGCCTTCCAGAACGCGATCGCCTCACCCACGGTCATCCCGGCCTTGAGCGCGTAGCCTTGGATTCCCGCCGCATTCGTCACGCGCGCGGCGTTCGGCCCGAGGCTTCCCGTCAAGACGACCTTGACGCCGAGCCCGTCCACGAACTGGGCAGCCGCGATGCCGGCACCCGAAGCGCCGGCCAGCGCCGGGTTCTCGTGGGACTCTGCCGAGGACTCGGGGTCGTCGGCGTCGCAGACGACGAAGTGCGTGCACCATCCGAAACGCTCATCCACCTGGCTCTGGAGTCCCGGTCCCATCGCCGAAACGGCAATCCGCACTGCTCGTGCCTCCCCTGCGTTCTCCCGCACCCCAACGGAGGGCTCCCCGGTCCCGGTGTGGCCGGCCCCCTCCGACTCCCCGCCGTAGTACACGTGGTGCCCACCGCCGATGCGAATCGCCTTGCCCGTCGTGAGCGCGTCGGCGATCTTCGCGTGCGCCGCTCGGAGGACCCGGTGAAAGGTCGGGCGGGAGATCCGCATGCGATCGGCACAGCTCTGCTGGTCCAGGCCTTCGAGATCCTTGAGGCGGATGGCCTCGAGTTCCTCGATCGTCAGGGCGACCTCTTCGAGACTGCGCAGAGGCACGCCGCGCGGCTTGAAGTATGTGACGTCGGTATTCAACCCTACCCAGCGGCACTTCGTAGGACGTGGCACGCCTCAGACCTCCTGCAACGGCAGTTGGCGCGGTCGCTGCGCGGAAATCTCCGCCCAGATCGCACGGATGGCGTCCGCGGCGGGTCCGCCTACCCGCGTCACCGGCAACCCGCTGGCCATGGCCTCGACGACGGCCGGATCCCAGGGAATGCGGCCGACGACCCGGACCCCGAGCTCGGTACACCGCCGCTCGATCTCACGGGTCATTTCCGGGCTTACATCCCACTTGTTGACGGCCACGAAGCTGGCGATGCGGAAGTGCTCGGTGACATTGAGGACGCGCTCGAGATCATGCCATCCGGACTTCGTCGGCTCGGTGACCGCGAGAACCGCCTGGCAGCCCGTGACGGTCGAGATCACGACGCAGCCCATGCCGGGAGCCCCGTCGATGATGACGTCCCGGCCGCTGGCGCGGGCCTCCGCCGAAGCGAGCTGCCTGACCTGCGTCACGAGCTTGCCGGACCCGTCCGCGGCAAGCGCCAGTTCCGCATGGGCGAAGACGCCACCCGCCGCCTGCGAGAGCATCAGCGTGCCCGTACGCAGCGGCTCGAGCGTCACGGCATCCTGAGGACAGACGTACGTGCAGGCCCCACAACCCTCGCAGGTGGCCATGTCGATCCCATACTCGCCGTCCTGGCTGCGGACCGCTCCGAAGCGGCAGACGCTCTCGCAGGCGCCGCAGTCGATGCAGGCGTCGCGGTCGATGGTGGCGACCTGGTTGCCGAAAAAGCGCCGGGCCCGCAGGGTCTCGTGCGGCAGGACGAGGTGCAGGTTCGGCGCCTCGACGTCGCAGTCCGCCATCACGACGGCGCCGGCGAGATCCGC
>JAJZIE010000119.1 GCA_021810725.1 Bacillota bacterium
CCAGCATTCCGACACCGGCCTGCTGCAGGATCTGATCGCGCGTGAGCTGCGACATGCCCTGCGCAATGTCGGCGTCCATGATCTGCGCGCGGGCGGAGGTCAGGTTCTGCGACGACACCTGCAGGTCGGAGGCGGCGAACTGGAGGCGGTTCTGGTAGGCGCCGATGTTCGCGCGCTGGTTCGAGATGGTGTTGATGGCGTTGCCGAGAACGGTGAGGGCGGCTTGGGCGTCGGCCTGGCTCGTGATGTCGATGCCAGTTGACGCAGTCGCGTTGCCGGTACCGTTCGTGTAGGACGTGGCCGCCGCACCGCTCTGGCCGACGGTGAAGGCGGTGGCGGTCTCGGTGACGTTGCTGGGTGAGGTGATGGTGCCGCCGGAGTAGCTAGAGGTGTAGCTGCCGCTCGTGTCGGTGTTGACCTGGCTTGCGGCCGCGAAGGTCAGGGCGCCGGAACCGGCGCTGATGCTCACCTGCTGCCCGCTGGCGATCTCGCCGTCCACCGTGGCGGAGTAGGTCGACGAGGTCGGCGAGGTGGCGGTGAACGCCGTGGACGTGGGCGACAGGCCCAGGGTGAACGAGTGGCCGGAGGTGGCCGCTCCAGCAAGGGTCAGCGTGAAGGTGCTGCCGTTGGCTGTGATGGAGTACTGGTTCGACGCGTTGCCGGTAATCGTACCGCTCGTCACGCCAGTGTTCGCGTCTGTCACGGTCAGGGTGTTGGTGCCGGTTTCGTTGATGGTCAGGGTGTCGCTGGTCGTGGCCGTGTAGCCGCTGCCGCTGAGGGAGCTGAAGTCCGTGGCGTTGGTACCCCCGACCGAGGAGACCTTCCACGGCGTCACCACAGCCTGCACGGACCAGCTGCCCGTGCCAACGCCGGCGGCGTTGACACTGACCCCACCCGCGAGACCGTTCTGCATGATCGTGTTGCCGGCGGTCGTGATGGTGGATGTGAGGCCTGTGACGCCAAGCGAGTAGGCGTCGGCGCCCGCGATCGAGACCGAGAGGTCCTGTCCCTGGTCCGGACCGACCTGGATGGACTGGTTGGCGAAACCGCCACCCAGGAGGTTCAACGTGTTGAAGTTCGTGTCGTTGGTGATCTGCGTGATCTGCTGGGTGTACTGGTTCATCTCGGCCTGCAGGGCGTTCAGGTCGGTGGAGTTGTTCGTGCCGGTCGCGGCCTGGGAGGCCAGGGACCGCATCGACTGCAGAATGCTCTGGATCTGGCCCAGGGCGCTGTCCGCGGTCTGGAACAGGTTGATGCCGGTCTGCGAGTTCTGGTAGGCCTGATTCATGCCGCTGATCTCGCTCTGCATCTGCTGCGCGATCGCGAGCCCCGCCGGGTTGTCCGCTGCCGAGTTGATCTTCAGACCTGAAGACAACTGCCCGAGGACATTGGTCATGTCGTTCTGCGTGTTGCTGAGGTTCAGCCACGCATTCATGGCGGCGACGTTCGTGTTTACGAACATGTCCTTCCCGCGCCCTCCGACGCGGATTTCCCTTCCCTTCCCTGAAAAATCTTCTCCCCCGTCGAGGAGCTTCTGGAGGGGAACCCTCGAGAGGTTCTACCTCTCCTATCGGACATGCCTGAGGGAAGTGGAGGGCCGAAATCTCGCCAATAAGGCCTTCAGACTCGCATGGAAGGCATCCGTCGTGCGATAGCGGCCCCAAACCGCCGGAAATCTCGCCTTTGCTTCCGCTTTTCCCCGCTAAAGCTTGCGCATGGCCTGCAGCCGCTTGCGCTCCTGGCGCAGCACGTAGGCGATGACGCGATCCTGGTCCATCTCCTTGATCTCCATGAAGTCGCAACCGATCAGGCGGCCTTCCTTTGGCGCCTCGCCTGCGCGCACCACGTACATGGTGAGGGGGATGGGGGCACCGCTTTCAAGGAAGAGCGTTGCCGAGACAATGTCCTGCTTCATGATGCCCGAGTCCTTCGGGCAGTGCGCCAGGAGACCGCAGCCGGAAAGGTCGATCGCGCGGCAGGCCTTCTCGCCGATGATCAGAGGGAGGTCCACCGGGGTGCGGTGAAAGCGCCGCTTGGCGAACCGCTGGATCATCAGGGGCTGGCGGGCCGTTACCCGCCCTTCGGGCGTAACGGACAACACATCCAGTTCCGCAACCAGAGTGGCCGTCTCGGTGTCGATGCGGGCGATGATGTGGCTGCCCGCGGGAAACGGCACGCCTCGCCAACGCCTGCCCAGAGGGGCAAACGTCAGCGAGCGTCCGTCCTGTTCCGCGAGCTTCGCCGGCAGCACCACAGGGCCCTCGGGCGTGGCACGCTCGAGCGACACTTCGGCGCCGATCGGAAACTGGGGTAATTCTTCCAAGCGATGGGCCTCCCGCGGGACGGCTGGCTGAGACACGTCATGTGACTTCGCAGGATAAAGTCCTTGGGTAGAGAATGAGGAGCGCAGTTCTCGCGCTCACGGTAGCAGATGGGCTAAAGTGGTTACAAGCGAGAATGGTACATTAGGACCTATTCGACGCAGAGTTCCCCATTCATGCTGCATTTGCGGTGATGGACGAGGGATCGGAGGTGACGACGATATGGCCGAAGATCCCATGCTCAGCCAGGCGGAGATCGATGCTCTGCTTCGCTCGCTTCAAGAGGAGACGGCTCAGCCACAGGCACCCGCGGACGCGGGGGCTGCGGTCGCTGCGCAGGCCGGCCCTCCGGCGAAAGCCAGAGCCGGGGTCCCCGCGCATGCAGCCTATGACCTGCCACCGGGATTTGGTCTCCTGCTCGGGGTGCGCGTGTCGCTCTCCGTCGAGCTCGGTAGCACGGTCCTGGAGATGGGTGAGCTCCTCCAGCTCGGGCGCTCCTCGCTGATCGTGCTGGACGGCCGCGTCGACACCCCCCTTGTCCTGCGCATCAACGGCGTACCCTTCGCCGAGGGCGTCGTCGTCGAAACGAACGGCCGCTACGGCCTGCGCATCACGGAACTCTTGCAGCCCGAGGAAGGAGCCAAGGCATCTTGAACGTCGAGTGGATCAACCCATTCATCCGCGCCGCAAACCACGTGCTCGGGGAGACGGTCTCGTTCAGCCCCGCGGAGCTCGGTCAGCTGCTCGTCGAGGAGATTCCCTACACGACGCAGGACGTCACGTGCATGCTCGGCGTCTCGGGCGTGCTTTCGGGCTCCGTGCTGCTGGGCATGCCGGAGTCCGTGGCGTCGGTCATCGTCGAGCGCATGGTGGGGCAGCCGACGCCTGTCTCGGACGCCCTGGGGGAGTCGGCGCTCGGCGAAGTCGTGAACATGATTTCCGGATCGGCCCTGCGCTTTCTCGAGAGCGCGGGCTACACCTGCACCATCACCCCGCCCGTGGTCATCCGCGGACGGGGTGCCGTCATTTCCACCGCGGCCAAGAAGCGGATCGTCGTCCCCATGCGCTATGGCGACGCCCTGATGCATCTCGCCGTGTCCCTGCAGCAGGGCTGAGGAGGACAAACCCATGAGGCGCATGCGTCTAGGGGTGGGCGCCGTAGGGTACACGCTCGCGGATCCCCCCACCGACGCGACCGGACGGCCGCTGGCGCCGCGCGGCACCGTGATCGACGCGGACCTTGCGCGGCGCCTGCAGGAAGCGGGCGTCCACATCGTCTTTGTGGACGATCCGGCCTTCCAGGACCTCCAATACTCGTCGCTCGTCTCCCCGCCGACGCTGCGCCTTGCCGCCGCCGTCTTCCACGAGGCGCGCGAGCGCCTGCAGACGCGTCCCAAGGATCCCCTGCCCTACGTGCCCTTCCTGCACCTGGCGCAGGCGGTGATCCAGGATTCTTTCGATACGCCGCTCGACGTGGCCGCCGTGCTGCATCCGCAGAACCAGTCCCAGCGCGACGAGATCCACGCCCTCAACCGCGCCAGCCTGGCGGTACGGCTCGCGCAGGCCATGCGCCTGCCCCGCTACGCGGGCGATCTCGCCGCCGCCGGACTCGCTTGCGACCTCGGCATGCTGCTCGTGCCGCAGGACGTGCGATGGCGTCAGGGTGCCCTTTCGCAGGCGGACGTCGAGGCCCTCCACGCCCATGTGGCGTCGGGCCTGCGCTACGTGGAGGGACGGGAGGGCTGGACCGCGGTGACGCGGGCGGCGATCGCCCAGCACCACGAGCGGATGGACGGCAGCGGCTATCCGAACCGCATGCGCGGCGACGAGATCCACCCCACGGCGCGCATCCTCGCCGTCTGCGACGTCTTCGCGGCGATGCTGCTGCCGCGGCCGGATCGGGCGGTCCTCTCGCCGGAGGAAGCCCTGGCGGAGGTGGACGGGGCCGCCGGCAGCCTCTTCGACTACGACACGGTGGTCGCGTTCCATCACATGGTGCCGCCGTTTCCGGTCGGCACGGAGGTGGAGCTCTCGACCGGCGAGCGCGCCGTGGTGCTGCGGGTGCCCACTGCCCTCAAGGCGAGACCGCTCGTCCGGGTGTTCATGGACAAGGAAGGCAACCGCCTAGAGGAGTTCGCGGAGCTGGATCTCAGCCAGCGCGACATGCAGGCGACAACCATACTCCGCGTGATCGCTTAGCTGAATCGTCGGGGGGAAGACGCAGTGGCCAAGATCCTGGTGGTGGACGACGCCATGTTCATGCGCAGCAGGCTCCGAGGGCTGCTCGAGGGAGCGGGATATGCCGTCGTGGAGGCAGCGAACGGCAAGGAGGCGGTGGAGGCCTTCGAGCGTGAGCGGCCGGCGCTGGTGCTGATGGATGTCACGATGCCCGAGATGGACGGACTCGAAGCCTTGAAACGCATCCGCCAGGGTAATCCCACGGCGCGCGTGGTCATGTGCTCGGCGCTCGGCCAGCAGTCCATCGTGCTGGAAGCGATCAAAGCGGGCGCCAAGGACTTCATTGTCAAGCCGTTCAGGCCGGAGAAGGTGCTCGAGGCGGTCACCCGCCAAGTTGTGGGCTAGACCGTTCAGACTTTTCTATTTCTTCTTACGGTATAATTTGTTCGCCCAGAAGTTGGGGATCGGGCGCCGGGGGATGAGCCTATGAGCGACGGGGATCTGCAGTTCGTGCTCTTCGAGATCGAAGGCGTCCGGTATGGCGTGGAAGTGGAGAATGTCCTCGAGGTCATTACGCGCCCTGAGGTAAGCCAGGTGCCGTCGGCCCAGGATTTCGTCCAGGGCGTCATCAACCTTCGGGGCAAGGTCTTGCCCGTCATGGACCTGAGGCGCCGCTTCCGACTCGGCGGGGACGCCGCTCGGTCGACGCACATCGTGATCATGCAGCTGCACAGCGAGACGGCCGGCATCGCCGTGGACGGGGTGTCGCAGGTGGTGCGCATTCCCGTCGAGGCGATCGAGCCGCCGCCCGCCGCGATCTCGGGACCGCAGGCGCGCTATGTCGTGGGCATCGCCAAGCTGCCGGAGTTCCTCGTCGTACTGCTGGACCTCCAAAAGGCATTCGAGGAGTCCGACATCGCCATCGACGCCGCAAACCACGCGGCCGTCGGCCCGGGTGGCGGCCACGCCGCCATGCCGGGCGAAGCAGGGAAGCGGGGGGCGGATCATGGCGAATGATCTCGGCTGGTCCCTGACCGAAGACGATCGCCAGCTTTTCCTCGCGGAGGCCGACGAACTCGTGCAGGTGCTCGAGTCCGGGGCGCTCGCGATGGAACAGGGCGGCATCGCCGACGAGACTCTACAGGCGATGTTCCGCGCCGCGCACACCTTGAAGGGCAACGCCGGCCTGATGGGCGAGCAGGGGCTCGCCGACCACATGCACCATCTCGAGGCCCGCCTCGACGACCTGCGCTCGGGCCGCGTCGCCTTGACGCCCGCCATGATCCAGGCGGTCCTGAGCGGCATCGACACGATGCGGGATCTCCTTGCCGCCTTCGCGCGCGGCGAGTCGCCCGCGGCCCCGGAGGCCCCCGCCGAGGCAGAGGTGGCCGCGGCGGCGGCCGCGCCCGCGGTGGAGGGGGACCTTGCGGTCCCGGCCAGCGCGGCTGCGGCGGGCGGGCCCCGCTACCGCATCCGGCTCGATGTCAGCCCGGACTGCCCGATGCCCGCGGTGCGCGTCTTCCAGGCCTACCAGGCCCTCTCGCGGGTCGGACGCATCGAGACGAGCCAGCCGGCGCAGGAGTCGTTGGCCCAGTTCCAGGGCTACACGGCCGACCTCCTGCTCGCCATCGAATCCGCGGGGGCGGGGTCCGCCACGGAACAGATCGCCGAGGCGCTCGAGGGCGTCGACGATATCGCGCTCGCACGCGCCGAAGAGGAGAAGCCGCAGCAGGCGGCGCCGAGCGCGAACGGCTCGGGCGCGAACGGCGGCGGCGACAGCCTTGAGCAGGCTGGGGCGCAGACGGTGCGCGTGCGCGTCGACCTGCTCGACCACCTGATGAATCTCGTCGGCGAGCTGGTGCTCGATCGCACCCGCGTCGCCGACCTGATCGGCCACCTCGAGGGCACCCGCGAGGGCAAGGACCAAGACCAGGAAGAGATCAGGAACGAACTCTCCCGCACGTCGGTCCACCTCGGCCGGGTCACCCTCGACCTGCAGGAGAGCATCATGAAGGCCAGGATGCTGCCGATCGAGCACCTCTTCCGGCGCTATCCCCGCCTGGTCCGGGATCTCGGCCAGAAGGCGGGCAAGAAGGTCCAGTTCGAGATGACCGGTCTCGACACCGAACTCGACCGCATGGTGATGGACGAGCTCGGCGACCCCCTGACGCACCTTCTGCGCAACGCCGTCGACCACGGCATCGAGTCCGCGGAGGCGCGCAGGGCATCGGGCAAGCCGGAGACCGGCCGGGTGCGGCTGCACGCCGGCACCGAGGAAGGCTACATCGTCATCGAGCTCACGGACGACGGCGGCGGCATCGACGTGCAGCGGGTCAAGGAGGTTGCGCTCCAGCGCGGCGTGATCACACAGGAGCAGGCCGAGCAGCTGACCGAGCGGGAAGCCGAGGAACTCATCTTCGCCCCTGGCTTCTCGACGGCGAAAGAGGTGACCGAGATCTCCGGGCGCGGCGTCGGGCTGGACGCCGTGCGCAGCTCGCTCGAGCGGCTCTCCGGCCTCATCGAGATCGTCAGCCAGCGTGGCGAGGGCACCACCTTCAGGCTGCGCATCCCCCTGACCCTCGCGATCATGCGGGCGCTTCTGGTGCGGACGGGCGAGGAGATCTACGCCCTGCCGCTGAGCTCCGTGCGCCAGATCGTCAAGCTCACAGGCGCGAATGTGCAGCAGACCTACGGCCGGTCCCTGCTGGCCGATCGCGGACAGCTGATTCCCTTGCAGGGCCTTT